>NZ_DBNGMQ010000056.1:0-11440 GCF_057126245.1 Yeosuana sp.
GTTAAAGCCATTTCGTTAATAACGGTGAGCTCATTAATATTGAGTTTCATTTTTTCTTTATTTGCTTTGTTAGTGAAAATCATTAAAAATAAAGCCACTAAGCCAAGTATCATTCCCAGAGTAAAAGGGCCATAACTCGCAACAATAACAGCTACATGAATCATTAACCAATAACTATTTAATACGGGTTGTAAATTTGCAATGGCAGGGTCCATCCAATTCCAATGAGCTACCATTAATATCATCGCTGTTACAAATGCTGTGGCCGCAATGGTAAGATCACTTTTTCTTCCAAATAATAAACCAAATAACATGGTCGCCCAGGCAACATATATCATAGATTCATAAGCATCACTCCAAGGGGCATGTCCAGAAATATACCATCTAGCAATTAAGCCTAGGGTATGTAACAGGAATAAAAGTAAAATAACAACCTTGAAAACATTGACTGAAATTTTTAAAGGCTTATTTTTAGATTTAAATATTTGTACAATAAGTAATATAAAAAGCAATGAACCCGCATACATATACCAACTAAATAGCTTTTTAAAAATATCATATTTATTATATAAAACCTCTGTATTTACCTTCTTGTCACTAATCATAACATCAGAACCGTACTCCTTCTGCGTCTTTTTAAAAGCCTCCAAAAGTTTATCTGCTTCTTTAAAATCACCTGTTTTTTTAGCTTCATTCAATATAAATAAATAATGACGGAAACCGTTATTTACAAAATTAGCATATAAAGAATCTTGTATGTTATATTTTTTTAATTTTAGCTCAGAAGAAGCAATCCATTTATTATTAGCATCATTGGGTACAGGGAAAATTTTAAGTGAACTTCCTTCAATCGTATTATATAATAAATTAACACGTTGGTCGGCTTCTTTAAACTCCTTTTGAAAGGCGTTTGGAACCTGCGCTTTATAAGCTTCATCAAGAAAAGGTGCTAATTTATATTCTCCATTAGCTGTGAAAAAATCTGCTAACGTTGCATATTTTTGTTCTAAATCAATACCGATGAGATGTCGTATCGAATCTGCTTTTTTAAGCTTTAAATAGATAATTGGTGCATTATACCAAAGCATCGGACTCTCTTGAATAGACAAGAATACCTGATTCGCATCAAAGTCTTCATAAACATCATTTTTACTAAGTTTTCTAAGCATTTCTGACGCATATGTATTAACAGGCATCATTCGTCCTCCTATGTCTTGAATAACTAAACGTCCGAATTTATCAGCATGTTCTTTAGGCGTCATATTAGCCTTTAAAATAGAATCAATTTGAGCCTTTGTTGGCTTTGAATGATTGTGACCATCATTTTCTGAATGCTCCTGAGAAAAAGCACTCAATGTAAAACCAATTAATAATATGGCTAAGAATTTTGATTTTTTTGTTTTTATTTCGCTCAATTTTTTTTCTAAAGACTTAAAGCGTGTAGGCTTACTAAACATAATGGCCATTAAACCAAAAAACAACATAAAATAGCCTAAATAGGTGACCCAAGTTCCCCAAAAATCATGGTTTACAGAGAGAATGGTTCCTTTTTCATCTTGATCAAAACTAGACTGAAAAAAGCGATAGCCTCTATGGTTTAAAATATTATTCATAAAAATTTTAAAATCAAAATTACCTTCTTCCTCATCTAACACGGTTACTTTACTTGAAAACGATGAAAATCCTCGTTGCGTTCCAGGATATCGTTCTGCTTCAAAATCATTTAATTTTATTGAAAAAGGCAATTCTAAAACTTTTGCACCATATCTAAGGTGAAAATCTAAACCACCAACTTTAACCTTTTTAAAGTCATTACCAGAGCCTTTTCCTCCAAAAACTCCAACGGTTCTAGTGTCGCCATTGGTTTCTATTTTAAGTAAAAGCCCATCTTGATCTAATGTATTTAGATTTTGTGATTTTTCTACTATATCAAACTTACCTTTAATTACTGGCTTTGGAAATACCATTTGAAAATTTCCTATGATATATCGAGAACGTAATCTTAATGGCTGAATGCTATCCTTTACTAATTTGCCCTCTTCCTGGGTGGCCATTGTTAAATATTCACCTTCAAATGGTGACTCTATAAAAATACCATCTTCATTATTAGTAATATTTATAGCACCTTTAGTCTTTGAATTAAGAGAAAATAGTACATTATGGATAATCATAATTTGACCTTCTTTCAGAAAATGGTTATGAGCTCCACGGTCGCTTGCCTCTACAATTTTTAAGTAGTTTTCTCCATTTTCATCAGGAACAATGTCTTCTTCCGCTCCTTGTATAAACTTTAATAATTCTATACTAACAGGTTGCTGGTCATATTTTGTATGTATCGCAAACTTATTATCTAATCGTGGTGAGAAATCAACTACTTCTTCAATAGGTAGTCGTTGTGCAACACCATCAATTTTATAATCACCATCAATATATGTTGTGAGATATGTTTTCTGCGATAAAAAATTATTTTCGGTAGCACCTTCACGAATCGACATAACACCTTCAAAACCATAATACCGAGTAATAAAAGCACCTAATATGATAAATACAAAAGAAACGTGCAATGTTAGCGTAGCCCACTTTTCCTTTTTATAAAGTTTATATTTAAACATATTACCTATAAAATTGATGATAAAAAACATGAAAATAGCTTCAAACCACCAAGCATTATAAATTAAAGTTCTTGTGTAAGGTGTTGGAGATGTTTCTTGACCGGCATCTAAAAAAGTTCCTGCTATCATGGCAGCAGCAAAAAGAATAAATAAAACAGCCGTAAAACGGGTTGAAAAAAGGATATTAGTTATTTTCTTTAACATAGCAAATAGTGTATAAATACGTTGGTCAAATTTACGAGATTTAGTTCATTTAAAAATGATATGAAGCATAAAACTCTCCATAAAATTTCTTCATTATTCCTTAATTTTTTCTGGACTCAAAAACATGTAAATATAAAAAAGTCCCCATTTTTCTCGCCCTTAATTTTGCTTTTTCTGCATATTCTCCAACAAAAAGCTCATCAATAGTTTGAAACCATAAATTTAACCAAACTCCAAAATGCATCTCGGTAATGGCATGATTGTGACGACTATCAACTTTAACATGAGCCTCTAATGGGTTTCCTAAATATTTTATTTTTAAAAATAAATTAGATTCCCAAAACGTTGTTAATCTATCTAAATGTTCATCCCAATCTGTAATGGTTTGATTGAAAAACGACCCTAATAATTCGTCTTTTCTTACCTTTTTGTAAAATGAAGAAACTAATATAAAAACATCATCTCTTGTTTTAATATCTTTTTTTTCCATAAGAAGCAAAGATACATGAATTGGCTTTTATATAACGCTTTACTTACTTAATTTAGCATTATGATTTCTGTAGTTATACTTGGAGCTGGCAATGTAGCCACTCATTTATTCAAAGCTTTCAATAAAGCTGAAAATGTCGTTGTAAATCAATGGTTTAACAGGCATCTAAAATCAATTGATTTTTATAAAAATATCGTTGAAGTGACTGATGATTTATCTCAGCTTAAACCGGCCGATGTTTATATTATTGCAGTTAGTGATGATGCTATTGCTAAATTTTCTTCTCAACTTCCTATAGAAAATACACTTGTTGTTCATACATCGGGTAGTGTTGGTTTGTATGATTTGGATAAAAAGCACAAACGTGGTGTCGTTTATCCTTTACAAACGTTTAGCAAAGAAGTAGACGTTGATTTTTCTCAGGTTCCTATTTGCATAGAAAGTACTAATAAAAAGGATTTTAATACACTTAAAGTTCTAGCAAAATCAATAGGAAGCCCTTATTATAAAGTCAATAGCGACCAGCGCAGTTCATTACATTTAGCAGCTGTTTTTGTAAACAATTTCACCAATCAGTTATACCGAATTGCTCATGAAATTACAGAATCTACAAGCACAGAATTTAATATTTTAAAACCACTCATTCTTGAAACGGCCAGCAAAGTTAAAGACTTATCACCATTTATGGCCCAAACAGGACCAGCTAAGCGAAACGATAAAAAAACCATTAAAAAGCATTTAAAAAAGTTAGAAGATTCTCCTCATAAAGAAGTATATGAGCTTTTAACCAAATCAATTCAACAAACACATGGAAGAAAAAAGTTATAAAGAATACTTACAGCATATTACTACTTTTATTTTTGACGTAGACGGTGTCTTAACAGATGGTACCGTACAAATAACCAATAGCGGCGATATTTTACGAGCTATGAGTATTAAGGATGGTTATGCTCTAAAAACGGCTGTTGATTCAGGCTTTAATATTTGTATTATTAGCGGCGGAACAAATGAAGGTGTTCGTGTTCGTTTAGAAGGTTTAGGAATAAAAGACATTTTTTTAGGTGCCAGTAATAAAATTGAGCAACTAAATAAATATCTAAATAAAAACAATATCAAATCTGAAAATGTGCTTTATATGGGTGATGATTTACCAGATTATCCTGTTATGAAACTAGTAGGATTGGCGTGTTGTCCGCAAGATGCAGTGCCAGAAATAAAAAACATTTCTAAGTATATCTCTCATAAAAATGGTGGTTCTGGAGCGGCTAGAGATGTTATTGAACAAGTTTTAAAAGTACAAGAAAAGTGGTATAAAAATTTTGATGCTAAGTATGATTAAAACCAAAGTTTTTTTGAAAGCTCATTTTAGCACATTTAAATTACCATTAATAATATCACTAAATCATGATTAGTTTTTTTAAGCTTATACGTTGGAAAAACCTTCTCATGATTGCTTTAGTGCAATGCCTTGTTAAATATGCACTATTTCAACCGTTTGGAGTGAGCATGTCTTTAACTAACTTTCAATTTATACTATTCGTTTTAACCACCTTATGTATTGCTTCTGCTGGTAATATTATTAATGATATTTACGATGTAGAAACAGATTTCATTAATAAACCAGAACAGCTAATAATTGGAAAAACCATTTCCGAAAAAACAGCTTATAACCTGTTTATTATCTTAAATGTTTTAGGTGTTGGAATCGGGTTTTATGTGTCCCATGCCATTGATAAGAGTGAATTGTTTTCAATATTTGTGATTACTTCTGCACTTCTTTATGTGTACGCCAGCTTTTTAAAACAAAGCTTTTTAATTGGTAACATTATTGTATCGGCTTTAATTGCTTTCAGTATAGTTATTGTTGGAATATTTGAATTAATTCCTGTTATGACAACGACTAACCAAGCTATTCAATTAACATTTTTTAAAATTTTATTAGATTACGCCCTATTTGCCTTTATTTTAAATTTGCTAAGAGAAATAACGAAAGACATTGAAGATATCGATGGGGATTTAAAAACAGGTATGCACACACTTCCGATAGTTATTGGAAAAGTGTATTCTTCTAAATTGCTTTTTATTTTATCATTAATTCTGTTAATATTAATTATTTATTATATAAATTCAACCTTATACAAACATCCCATTGCTGTTAGTTATTTTTTGGTTTTTATAATAGGACCGCTTATATACACTAACATAAAAATTTTGTCCGCAAAAACAAAAAAGGATTTTCATAGTATTAGCAATCTATTTAAATTAGTCATGATTTTTGGTATGCTTTCTATGTTATTATACCAAATAATTTTATTTTAAAAATGCTTAACAAGAAACTACAAAATCATAATATAATTTTAGCCTCAGGTTCTCCTAGAAGGCAACTGTTTTTTAAAGAATTAGGCATTAATTTTGAAATTAGATTAAAACCTATTATTGAAAAATATCCGCCAAACTTAAGACATTTTGAAATAAGTAACTATCTGTCTCAATTAAAGGCAGTACCGTTTAAAGAAGAACTAACGAAATACGATATACTTATTACCAGTGACACAATTGTATGGCATAACAATTTAGCTTTAGGGAAACCAAAAAATTCTGATGACGCCTTTAAAATGCTAAAATCGTTAAGTAATAAAACCCATCAGGTTATCACTTCCGTTTGTTTTACAACTAAAACAATACAAAAAACAATTTATAGCATTACCAATGTTACCTTTAAGGAGCTTTCAGATGACGAAATTAACCATTATATAAAAACCAGTAAACCTTTTGACAAAGCTGGGGCTTACGGCATTCAAGAATGGATAGGACATATTGGTGTTACTAAAATTGAAGGATCTTATTTTAATGTTGTTGGGCTTCCTGTGCATCTGGTTTATCAAACCCTTTTAGATATTACAAATTAAATAAATTATGACTATGAAATCACCTTTTGAAATATTTTCTCATGAATTAATATTTACCACTATTGTTTTAATTATTTTTCTCGTTTTAAATTATATATTTAAAAAAGTAGTATTTGGGATTGGAAAGCGCAGTAATATAAATATTGCCAGAGTAAAACTTATTAGTCGGTATATTACAGTGACTTTATTTTTTATTGCCGTTCTTATTGAAGCCATTATCTTTGGCGTTGACCCTTCTCAAATAGCCTTGGTATTTTCATCTGTTTTTGCAGTCGTTGGAATTGGTTTATTTGCTATATGGTCTATTTTAAGTAATATAACGTCAGGTGTTATCATGTTTTTCTCTTTTCCTTATAAAGTAGGTGATAAAATTAAAATTCACGATAATGACTTTCCTTTAGAAGCCATAATTGAAGATATTGGTGCTTTTCAACTGCATTTAAGATTAGATAATGGTAATTTGGTCACCTACCCAAACAACCTTATGTTACAAAAAGCCGTTACACTTATTCAGAAAGATGCCATTGGTGTTGAATATGATTAAAATACTATCTTTATAAGGTCAACACTTCGATATGTCAAAAAAAAAAACTTCAAAATACAAAAAGAAACTTGGTTTAAGTCCCGGTTCTATTATTTACACAGGTAATAAAGAAAGTAACAAACTTTCGATTGAGACTTTTGATTATAATACCGAACAGGTTGAAGAAAAAGTTCATTCTAAAATTGAGGATGTTTTTCATTATAAAACCACAAAAGCAATAACTTGGATTAATATTAATGGTCTTAATCATGTTGATGCTATTGAAAAAATAGGCAATCAATTTGAGCTACATCCACTTACGTTGGAAGACATTGTAAATACAAATCATAGACCAAAAATAGACGACTATCATAATTATATTTTTGTTGTTGTGAAAATGCTCTATTATAATGATGATGAACAAATTGTTAATGAACAGGTGAGCTTTATTCTAGGCAATAATTATGTTTTAAGCTTTCAAGAAGCCGAAGGTGATGTTTTTAATTCATTAAGAGAACGTATTAGAAATCCTAAAGGAAGAATTAGAACTCTTGGTTCTGATTACCTTTTATATGCACTTATCGATGCTGTAACTGACCATTATTTTCTTGTGATTGAAACCATGAGTAATAAAATCGAAGATATAGAAGACACGTTATTTAAAGCTGTTTCTCAAGAAGAATTAAGTTTAGAAATTCAAAAATTAAAACGAGAAATTCTAAAAGTGAGACGTGCTATTTTTCCTTTAAGAGAAATTATTAGTAAAATTGAAAAAAACGAAAATAACTTCATACAGGAAAAAACCATTCATTATTTTAGAGATGTTTATGACCATGTTGTTCAAATTTCTGAAAACATAGAGATTTATCGTGAAATGATTTGGGGACTTATGGATATGTACATGACAACCATAAGTAATAAAATGAATCAAATAATGAAAGTTCTTACTATCATATCAACCATATTTATTCCGCTAACGTTTTTAGCCGGAATATACGGGATGAATTTTGATAACATTCCAGAATTACATTTTAAATATTCGTATTTCATTTTATGGGGTATTATGATTGTCTTATTCTTTTCGATGCTCAATTATTTTAAAAGAAAAAAATGGTTTTAAATTTTCTTTATTAGGTGCATGAAACACCTAATTAAAAAGAATAATATTTTTGTCTTTTTAAATATTATCGTCCTAGTTTTTTTATCCAATCCCTTGATTTTTAGTAAATAAATTGTAAATTTAGGTAGTTATCAACCATCCAATATGAAAGATCTTAAGCAACATGTCTCAAACTTTCATAAAAAAAATAGAACAAACGGTTTTATCTAATCTTGAAAATGAAAAATTTGGTGTTAGTGAACTAGCCAAGGAAATGAACTTGAGTCGTTCCCAAATACTCAGAAAAACAAAATCGTTTTTAGGAAAATCAACTAATCAATTTATTAGAGAAATTAGATTACAGGAAGCTGCAAGGTTTATTCTAAATAGTGATTTAACCGCATCAGAAATTGCCTATAAAGTCGGTTTTAGTAGTCCCTCTTATTTTAATAAATGCTTTTTAGATTATTTTAATTTAACACCTGGTGATTTTAAAAAGAAACATGAAAATGATAAATCATTTGATTTTACGCTTGTAAATAATTCTTATAAAAAAGGTATAAGATTTAATTTTTTTTGGGTAGTTCCTGTGATACTAGTAATTAGCATTGGTTTATATTATCAAAAAAAAATATTTAGTAACAAATCAAAAAAGGAAAATCAACACGCATCAATTGCTGTCTTACCACTTGAAGATTATTCTGAAAATATGGATTATGATTATCTGGCCTCTGGAATAACAGAGGCAATCAACCTTGAATTGTCAAAAAATAAATCTATACGTGTTATCTCAAGAGGATCCTGCGAGCGCTTTAAGAATGATACTAACACACCTTATAATATAATTGCTAAGGAGTTAGGTGTTGATTTATTGCTAGAAGGATCTGTTTTTCCTAATAATGATAGTTTACTTGTTGTAGTTCAGCTAATTAGTCCGTTTCCTAAAGAGCGACACATTTGGTCAAACAAATATCATCGTAGTACTAAAAACGTACTGCAATTAGTTCAAAATATTTCAAATTCCATTGCAAAAGAAATCTCAACAACTTTAATACCTAAGTCATATGAAAAAAGAATTTACAAAATAAATACAGAAGCTTACAACTTATATTTAAAAGGTAAACATTTGTGGTATTATCAAAAAACAAGATATAATTCTTTAATTAAAGCAAAAGAATACTTGGAAGAATCAATTAAAATCGATCCTAATTTTGCTGCTGCCTATGTTACGTTGACAGAGATTTATATTTCTCTAAATAAATTAATAGGTGATAATCATGAAAAATTAATCAATCGGGAAAATGCCAGAAAAACAATTGACATGGCCTTTGAACTTGATGACTCATCGGCTGAAGCTTATTTTACAAAAGGAAATTTACTTGGGAAATTTGATTGGAATTGGAAAAAAATGAAAGAAATGGCTGACAAAGGATTGATTCTAGAGCCAAACAATGCAGATGGTCATTTGATATTATCAAATTATTATACAATAAAAGGAAATTACCAAAACGCAATTAAACAGGCTTTGTTGGCAGAATCTTTAGACCCATTAAATCCTACTGTAGGTTCTTTCGTTGCTGAAAAATATTATATTTCTAAAGACTTTGATAAATCAATAGCAAAGTATAATGAGGTTTTAGAAATAGAACCCGACTATGGTTTTGCCTTAAACGGAATAGGATACGTTTATCATAAAAAAGATAACTTAAAAAAAATGATTACATCATGGAGAAAGCTACAAACTATTATGAAAAATGATTCACTTGGATGGTATTATGATAATAAAAGCCTTGATGAATCTTTAAATTTCTATTTAAATAAAGCAACAATAAATACCCCAAGTTTTTGTTCAAATCCAAGCGTTATTGCATCTATTCAAATGATGGTAAACGATAAATCGAATGCTCTTAAATATTTAAAACTTGCATATCAAAATAAAAATGAAGATCTACCAATAATATTAACCTACCCCATATTTTATCCTCTTCATAGTAATCCTGAATTTAAAAAAATAGCTAAAAAAACAGGTGTAGTATTACTTAATTAAGTTTGATCTTATTTGGCTGCAATCTAATTGTTAAAAAAATCAAATAAACTAACGTGCTTAAAAATTATAATAAATTAAAAGAAAAATAAAATAATTTGCTTCATGGTTGATAAGTTGACATTTATATAATTCAGGATATTTATATCATAATTTAAAAATCAATTATCATGAAAAAATTTATTTCACTATCTGCAATTTTTGCTTTGTTTTTTCTTTTTGTATCATGTAATACTGAAGCCATAGATGAAACCACGAGCAATTTGGAACTAAATAGCTCTAAAGTAAATGACAGTAAAAAAAATACTGGTTTTGATCAATGGGGATATAATTGGAACGCACATCAGTTTAATGGTTATCTTATAAACGCATGGTTTGGTGATGAACTATATCCAGACGCACCCTGGTACAAAAAAGAACCCCCATATAATGGAGACTGGGATGGATATGCAGAACAACATCCTGAAGTTTTGGATTATGACTTCTATTACTACGGAAATATGACATTGGTAATGCACTGGAATGAATCCTGTATATCAAGAGAAGGAGTTTACCAGTATCCAATTGTTGATTCAGATGCATGGATAACTTTTCATTATCGTGCTGGAGAAGGCGAAAACCGATGGTCTCAGTTTCAGAAATTTGTGGCTGTAAAATCTACCGATAAATTAGTTGTTTATGCTTATGATGATGATGGAAATCCAGTATTTGGAGAATGGTTCTCAGAAGAGGGAGAGGGAGAATCCGTTGGATTATTTTACATGTGGCCAGACCGCGCACTAGTGCAAGTTGTAAATACGGGAAATGTTCCCGAAGGTATGCTTGATACCTATAAGGGTTTAATTGGCCCTGGATTGGGTAAATATAAATCGCTTTAAATTTTGATGCCTTTTTGTAAACGATAATTAAAATGGGATAGTAAACATTCAATTTTTTTGAATATGAAAAACCCTGGTTAACTAAACAGGGTTTTTTCTTATTTCATTTTATTCGTTAAAGAAACATTAAAAACGACCACTTCGCTACTATCTTTTTCTATATTTGGTTAATTCCAAACAAAAAATGATGCGAAAACCAATACTTTATCTACTCATATTCCTTTTTTTACCGTTCTTAAACCAAGCTCAAAAACCTGATAAACCAAATGCTTCTGAAATTTATGAATCTATTAAAAAACTAAATTTTTTAGGTTCTGTCATGTACATCGCGGCGCATCCAGATGATGAAAATACAAGACTTATCTCCTATTTATCAAATCATGTAAAGGCGAGAACGGCTTATTTGGCTTTAACGCGCGGCGATGGTGGACAAAATTTAATTGGTCCCGAGATTAGAGAATTATTAGGAGTTATAAGAACTCAAGAACTTTTGGCTGCAAGACAAATAGATGGTGGAAAACAATTATTTACCAGAGCCAATGATTTTGGGTATTCTAAACATCCCGATGAAACATTGACCATTTGGAATAAAAAAGAAGTTTTAAGCGATGTCGTTCTTGCCATAAGAGCATTTAAACCCGACGTTATTATTAATAGGTTTGACCATAGAAGCCCAGGAAG
>NZ_DBNGMQ010000057.1:0-3236 GCF_057126245.1 Yeosuana sp.
GACTATATCTTTTTAAACTACTGACTATCAATAATGTTTATTCATTTTTATATCGAACTCAGGTTTATAATATCACTTTCATCTTGCTGAGATGAGCCATTTGTAACAGCTAATGAATTAAATTGTAATTGTTGTGCGTGCACCGAATCGATTACTCCTAAAATAAAAAATAAACATGGTATATATTTATTCATCCGAGTAAGTTGACTATTTGTTAAGTATCTACCAAATTAAACAAGCAAAAACCAAAATTAATGATTGAAATACCATTAAATATGGGTATTTGTTACATTAAGATAGTTTATTGTTACACCGGAATACAAGCCAAAAATCAATTCATTCTATATTTGAAAAGTTAAATTTTGTTATAATTTGATTCAACTATAAACAACGTGTCTTCTACTGTTATTTTTTATAACTCAAGAGTTGTTTCTACTATAAAATCAAATTGGAAGTAAGAACGTGTTCGGTTTCCAATTACAACCATACAAATAGATTTAACAAAAATTTTAATTTAAAAACAAGAATATTAACTATATCTGAATTTAAACATGTTATCACAAATTAAACCCGCTAAAATGAAAAAATCAATTTTACTATTATTGTTAATGCCTCTTTTAACATTCTCACAAACCTATAATTTCAATTCAGATGTTGTTGGTAATGTGCCAAGTAATGTGACAGTAAGCAATGGTACCGTACAGGTTTCTGCACATTCTACTCAAGGAAACGGGATGGAAGTAGCAGCCGGGAGCGCGCTTAACGCTATTGTTAGTATGGATTTGTTTCCTTCTTCTGCTAATTATTCTGTAGTCTGGAAAGAAACCTATACCTCGGTTAGAAGAAGTGGTTTTTTACTGCGTGGTACGGGTTCTAACGCTATTGCTAATTCTCCTGGATTAAAGCAAGGCTATTTGTTTCAATCAAATACTACTTCTGGAGACTGTAGGATTTACAGATCAAACGCTTCTGGTTTTACCCAACTTGCAACAACTACTGCTCTTAAAGCACCAGGAGTAGATACACCACGTTGGTTTAAGGCCAATGTTGATGGAAGTACCCTAACGTTAGATTATTCTGATAATGGGACGACATTTACTAATGTAATAACAACAACTGATGCTACTTACGCATCTGGTACAACGCAATATGTGTTAGGATTTGGTCAGGGTGCTGGAGGCATGTATATAGATGATGTGACTTTTGAGGCTGGTGTATCTCCGAGTGATATTAGTATAGAAAACATAAGCCCATATCAAGTGATTCAAAGAGATGCTTCTGGGAAAGCAGCTATTTTGGTTGAAGGGGTATATATTGGAACGCCTACTAGTATTGAAGCAAGATGGAACGGTAATGCCGCTTGGACACCTTTAACTTTGGATGCTAATGGTGCCGGAACATTTTCTGGAACTTTATTAAATCAACCACAAGGTCAAGGCGTTTTAGAAGTTAGATTTTCTAATAATCCACTTATTATAAATTCAGTAGCTAATGTAGGTATTGGTGATATCTATATTATTGCAGGACAAAGCAATGCATCTGGTAGAGGGCTTACACTTAACACCTATACCCATGGAAGTTTAAAAGCAACGGTTTTTGGTAATAATGATACATGGGCAGAACTTACAGACCCTGTAGATTCTAACTCAGGCCAAGTGGATGGTGTGAGTTCAGATAATGCCGTTGGAAGCCCTTGGCCCTTAGTTGCAACAAGCATTATGGCATCTCAAAATGTGCCTGTTGCATTTGTTCCAACAGCAAAAGGAGGCTCATCTATTCAAGAATGGCAACCAGGAGCAAATCATGCTAATGCTTCTACACTATATGGGTCAATGAATAGGAGAATAACAGCTGTTGGTGGTAATGTTAAAGCTATTTTGTTTTTTCAAGGAGAAAAAGATGCCAATAATGGAACTTCACAAGCTAATTATACTACACTACTTAATAATTTTATAAATACCGTTGATACTGATTTTTCTGGACTTAAAACTATGGTCGGACAAATTGGACATTCAAGTTATAGCGAAGATTTAGTAAGAGCTGGACAAATTAGTGTATTACAAACAAATAGTAAGGCCATTTTAGGACCTGTAACCTATGATATTAATTTATCTGATGAAGGTGGAGATACCTTACACTTTAAGTCTAACTCTGATATGGCAGAGTTTGCTAGAAGATGGTATAAAGCCATAGAAAAAGCATTTTACAGTGGAACAAATGGATATGGCCCTATTGTTGACAGTGAGAATATATTATATAGTGTATCCCAGAATAAAATAACCGTTCCATTTACTGATGATACGACACCTGTAATTAACCCTGCGTCTACAGTTACAGCGACCGCTTTCAATTTAAAAAATAATGGTGTGACTATTGGAATTTCATCTTTAGCAATCGTTAATAATACTATTGAGTTGACACCAGCAACAGAATTAAATATTCTACAAACCATTACCCTATCTTATGCATTGCAAGATGCTGCTGTAGATAATGCTATTTATGATAATGAAAACCTACCCGCCGAAAACTTTTATAACCTTACCGTCAGTACGAATGCCGCGCTTGGAATTATTAAAAATAATTTTGGAAATAAACTAGTGATTTATCCTAACCCAACAAACGGGATTTTTTCAATAGACTTGGGGAATACCTGCAAATCTGTAAAAGTTACAATAATGGATTTAAGTGGGAAACAAATTCAAACTAAGAATTATAATAATAGTCAATTATTAGACTTGAATATAGAATCAAAATCAGCTGGAATTTATTTAATGGCTATTGAATCTGGCGAAAATAAAGCTATAATAAAATTGTTAAAAAAATAATAAACTTATTTATAGCCCGTTGTGCATTTTGATTTGATAAGCACCCTTAAAAATGCTAATTGGTCAAAAAATGTTTTAAAAGTGACTCCGCCAAGATTCGAACTTGGATCTAAAGTTTAGGAAACTTTAGATCCATCCCTTGAACTATGGAGCCAAAAACAAAAATTTACACATTAATGTAAATATCAACCGCATACGTCTTTGCGAGGGAGGAACGACCGTGGCAATCTGTTTATAAATAATAAGATTGTCACATTTTACTTTAAAAAAGTAAAAATCACAATGACTATATCTTTTTAAACTACTGACTATCAATAATGTTTATTCATTTTTATATCGAACTCAGGTTTATAATATCACTTTCATCTTGCTGAGATGAGCCATTTGTAACAGCTAATGAATTAAATTGTA
>NZ_DBNGMQ010000058.1:0-1712 GCF_057126245.1 Yeosuana sp.
TTTCCTTATTCTCATTTAAAAAATCAATAGCTTTTTCTGTATAACGCTTGGTTATAGTAAATTGATTAGTGGGTCTTTCTATAATGGTTTCATTTTGCATTAAAGGTACATTCCACTTGGTATAATCGGGTTCAGAAAGCAGGTTTTCAACACTCCATTTTATAGCATCCATATCGTTACTGTAAGGTATGCCATAATAAGAATCAAAACCCTGACTGGTAGGTAAAAAATCAGGCAAGTGCCCTAAATGCCATTTACCGATCATTCCAGTTGCATAGTCTTTTGCTTTCAACATCTCTGCTATAGTAATTTCACTCGCGGGTAAGCCTCCAATAGATTCTGGAAAAAACACCCGTTCTTTTTCACCTCCTAACCCTAAACGAATAGGATAACGTCCGGTCATTAAAGCACCTCTACTTGGTGAACAAACACTACTTGCTGCATAAAAATTTGTCCATTTTTGACCTTCTGTAGCCAATCGGTCAATATTAGGCGTTTGAATGGTTGGATGTCCATAAGAACTCAAATCACCATAACCCATATCATCCATAAAAATAATAACAACATTGGGTGATTGCTTTATAATTGTATCTTTTACATTTGCCTGACTCGAAGAAAAACTATAACCCAGATAACAATTTAATGTACTAACTATAATTAAAATAATGTATTTTACGCTTAATATTTTCACTTTTAATAATGTAATTTAATAGTAGCATCTAAAGCTAATTTAATTTGACCACGAGCTCTGGCTACTACTTGTTCTAGATTATAGAATTTAAAAGCTAAAGGATTATCTGAATCTTTACCTTCGTATGTAATATCTCCAATTCCTTTATAGAATTCTTTGTCTCCTAAAATTGCCATTGTTATGTGTTTTAAAAATTTATATATTTTTTATTTGTTATTTAAAATAAGATTCAATTCTTTTTTCCAGTTATCATAAGCCTTTACATAAGGTTCTTTATCTTTAAAAGGCATAAATGTCATAACGTGATCATTATCTTCAACTAATTTTCCATAGGTCTCAAAATCTCCTTTATGTAAGCCAGCTGCCCGTGCTGCTCCTATAGCTCCGGTGGTATTATATATTTCTATTTCTTGGTCTATCAAAGTCGCTACTGTATTTGCGAAAATTTCCGAACGGAATAAATTATCATTTCCGGCTCTCATCACATTAATCTTTATACCATCAGGTTTATTTTCACTTCCTTTTCATAGATTAATTTGCATGATGATTAGGCCAAATGTAAATATAAGTTCCACTGCGATTTATAAAATTTGTAGCAACAATTAAAAAAAATGTAGCATCCTCAGTTATATTGCTTTTTAAAAAGACATTAAGGAATCCTTAACACCAACACAAAAATTTGATAGTATCTTATTTAGCGTATTTTATATACAGAAAATCTAACAAAAAAAGAGACTATTTCATTTTTTATAATATATTCTTTTTGCAATAATTAAAAATTTTTAAATCATATGGAAAAGATGAATCATTCTTGTTTTCATAAATTCTATTTTTTTATGAATAAAACAGGTTAAGTACTTCGATTCATTATGCTTATTGCAACCCTTTTATTAAAAGAGAATGATTAATTTCCTTCAATAGCTCCTCCGCTACCATGGTAGATATCCGGTTTGCCTTCCAAGTCGATGGCAATGACGGTTACATATTCATCGAGTTTTGACTCTGGTAGCTCAATCATTAG
>NZ_DBNGMQ010000059.1:0-1614 GCF_057126245.1 Yeosuana sp.
CATAGTCTTGATAAGTATGCTCCTCAAATTGATTGTTAATCTTTTCTGATTCAGTTAAATTTGTTTATCCCCCTACTAAAATTTATAATGACATTAATCATTTCCTATTCTTTGAGTAATATCTAATATTATAAGAACTAAAAGCTATTGTATTATGAAAAGTTTAAAATTAGCCGCTATTGTCTTATTATTTGGCATTGCAGCATTTTCACAAAATTTTAATGCAGGGATTAGTGCCGGATTACCCACAGGAGAAACAAGAGAACATTTCTCATATAATCTTACAGCAGAAGTAAACTGCCTATGGAAACTATCTAAAATTTTTGATGCCGGAATTATAACTGGGTATTCCCATTATTTTGAAAATAAAACAGGTGACGAAGCTTATGGTTATATTTCTTTCTTGCCTATAGCAGCTGCTACCCGGTTTAATTTGTCTAAAAGATTTATAATAGGACTTGATGTTGGTGGCACTATTGGAATTGGTGGAATTGGTATAAATGAAGGGCTTTATTTCGTGCCAAAATTACAATATAGTATTAAAGATTCTATAGATTTAGTAATTGCTCAGCGTTCTTTGGTGTATGATGTAGTTTTTGGAGGGTCTAGAGATGTAGTTTCAATTGGTTTAGAGTTTAGATTATAATAGCTCTTCTTTTACCTGTTAAGCATAGGATTCCACCTTCAATAAACACCCCTGGGTGTATAAAACAACACCTTATAACCCCACTTATTAGCATTATTTAAATACCAAAGCTATGTTTACATAACGCTATTATGTAAAATAGCCGCTCTCCAACGTTCTTAATAGCACATTACAATTTCTACCAAAATTGTAAAGTGCTATTTTTCTTCCTGTATGAGTAATGTATTTAAAAACTTATTGTCATAAATCTTTTAAATACGTTTCACCTACATTATGCTGCTTCATTCTTTTCGAGGTATTAGAATCTAATAAAACTTAATTAATTTTATTTACTCAAAGAAAGGGCTAATTTCAAACGAGGTTTTCTATTTATGTGATTAAATTTAAAGATAATTTCGGCTGAATTTTAATGATTTAATTGGATTACGTGGAGTAAAAACACCCTTTTAGCTAAAAAATATTATTAGAGGATTACTTTCCCGAATTTTTAGTCTTAATTTATCAATCACTAAAAATATTTTACATTATGAAAAAAGCATTAATATTTTTTACCTTTTCATTATTATTCCTTTTCGGTTGTAGCAATGAAGAAATTGTAACAAGTGAGGAATTGCAATCTAATGACACAAAAAAAGAATTCCTAAGTAAGATTAACTCAAACGATAAAGGTATTATACATCAAGTTACAGCTGGTGGAAATGACATTTGTGAAGCATTGGGTGGAGAACCTGGATGTGATAAAAACTATTCATTAGTTGCAATTATGCATGCTGATGGAACTGTAGAAGGACAGCTAATTGATATGTGGCCAGATGAATATGGAGGAATACATGTAGAAATAACTTGTATGATTGTTGAAGGAAATATGGCAAAAGTAGGAGGCATTGTTAAAAAAGGAAGATGGGGTGAAATTGACATAACTGGTAGGTCCTTGGTAGTATTCTTAAAAGACAATGGGACTTCCAATA
>NZ_DBNGMQ010000060.1:0-4574 GCF_057126245.1 Yeosuana sp.
AAAAAGCCATACTCTGGTAATAGGACTTCATGGATTTAGTAGTACAGCTGAATATTTTCAAAGTTTTAGCAAACCATTTACCAATGCCGGATTTATTTATGCAACACCCGAAGCACCATACAGCTATTTAAGAAATGACGGAACTATTGGCTATGAGTGGTTTCTGTATGATATTTCGTCCTATATAATGCTGGAAAGACCTGCATCCGAATTAGAAATATCTGCTATGCGTGTGACCACTGAAAAGCAGATGGATAAGGTTATTGAAGATTTAAAAGCGCAGTACAACATTGGGGAAGTTTATTTTGCAGGCATGTCACAAGGTGGCATTATCACCTACCTAAGTGGAATCCATCATCATGACAAAATTGACGGTATGATTATCTTCGGATCTGTAGTTGATGAAGATTGGCTGGGTACAGATGATATTCAAGACGGCAAGGGTGTAAGAACTCTGATTATTCAAGGTGAAAAAGACACGGCTGTACCATTTAAATATGCAGAAGCAGCACGTGATCTTCTGATTAATAATGGATATGAAGTTACCTACAAAACATTTGATGGAGGTCATATTGTCCCTCAACATCTTTTGCCTTTTGTAATTGATTGGATAAATAAAAAGTGACCCTAAAAACGTTTGCCAACAAAGCCTATACGCAATACCCTATGGTTTACTGCGCATAGCCAACCCGTTGTGGCCAATTAAAAAAATGAGAATATGGAAACAAAAATGGTATTTAGAATTGGATTTCTAATTTTGATATTTGGAGTTCTTTCATTTTCAAGTGTAAGAGATGATAAAACCAATTCCGTATCGAGAATAGAAACTTTTACATTCTCATCAAATGGAATAAACACAAAAGGAAAAATCTATTTACCTGACTCATATGCAACAAATAAAGATCTGCCTGCTATCTATTTAATAGATTTTACAGAACAGCATTTTAAACTAGCAACTGACGAATTTGAAAAGGTAATTGATGGTGTACAGCAGAAGGCGGGCTCTGATGCCTTGGTTGTTAGTTTAGAAAACATACCTGATATTGATGCTGTACCGGAAACATTTCAATACCAATATGAAGTTTATAAAAATATGGCATCATTTGTTGACGCTAAATATACCAATAATTCAACAAGAACATTTATTGGAAAAGGTAGTGAAGGTGGCTTGGTACTTATGGCTCTTTTTATTGAAAATCAGGAAACTTCGGTATTTGAGAACTTCATAGTCACAGACCCTTCGCCCAAATATGCATCTGCGATAATAGAATTAATTGAAAAAGATAATATTTCAGAAAATCAATCGAATAAAAAACTGCATTATTCATTTTCCACAAGTAATGATCGTGCAAAATGTATCAAACTAATTGATCTGATTAAAGACGCAAATTATCCATGGTTGCAAGTTGAATCAATTGAATACACAAAAAGCAACTACGAAAACACATACCCAATTTCTTATGCAGCTGGTATAAAATATGTTTTCAACAAATAACATGTGAGATTATAAACTGGCTACAACAACGTGCATTGTTCATTGCGCCTGAAATTCCTTTCAAAATTTCCTCGCTATTGAACAATGGGTTTCTTTCTTTTTGTTAACGTAGTACGCAACGAAACCATACACGAACACGTTAGTGACAACAAACCACCGTAATATGAAAAAGACCTTTACACTCTTGATTATAGCCCTAATGGCTATGTGATCAGTCAAACAAAAGCGACTCAGAATTAAGTAATGACAATCAAATCACTATTGGTCACATTGACTCACTCAAATCTGATATTCTTGGAGAAACCAGAAAAATATGGGTGCGTCTACCAGATGATGTATTAAACTATGATGAAGAGCTTGGGAAGTTTAAAAAGAAGTTTTATAAGACAATACTTGATATTAATAAACGAGTTTATGAGTTAAAAAATGATAATATTAGTACAATAAAATCATTTTAAAGTGTATGCAAAGTGTATGCAAGAAATTATTAAAAAATATAAATAATTGTAATACAGCATGTTAAATAGGTATTGTTAGTTGTCTTCTAAGCAGACGGTCACAGGTTCGAATCCTGTCGCGATCACATTTTAACCTACTGATTAATCAGTAGTTTTTTTTGTTTTCTTTTGTGACCATCATTTATTTTAGTTTCTTATTTAGGTCACTCTTTATCTTCTGCAAAAGGTGAAATCATTATATGCGCTCTATGTGTTCCGGGATTCATAATCCAAGGATGGTTTGGGGCCATTGGAGTTTTTGGTAAACCAGTAGATTCTGATGTGGCCCATGGCAAATATACGACATAGCGGAGTTGAGCACCCTCGACTTTTGAGGATTCTGGGTCATACATCGTTTTTTCTCCGAAGTAGATGTGCAAAGTCGACCCAGGAGTTATTTTAATTTGACCCGATTTCATTTCGGCTTCACGAATAGTAAAAATTTCTTGTCCAGTCTTTCCTTCTTCTCTCAAGGCTCTTCCTCTTGCCATAAAGGGTTCAAGGCCTTTATGATAACATGCGGCATTAAATCCATCCTGATTAGGATTATCTGCCAGAACAATAAATTCATTATCTCCTTCTCTCAGGGTCACAAATTCGCCAGCCATATTATATCCAATAACTTTACATGTCGATCTGCTTTCCGCGGGAGCAGCCATTAATGCGGTTGCAATTAAAGCTTCATCAGTATCAATAGCCTTTAATTGTTTCTTGACATCCTTTGATACACTGTCTATTGCAGTTTTTGTTTTAGAGGATTCCTGTATTGTGTTTTTAGTTTTGTCTGATGAATTACAAGAAATCAAAATTCCTGTAAAAACAATTGCTGTGATAATACTTTTCATTTTTTGTCTAATTTTTATAAATATTGTTTAAAATTATGCCGTCTTTTTTTAGGACGAGACATAATTACCACCAACGAGTTCATATTATGGTTAGTCATAATATAGACTAACGTGTTCGTGTATGATTTCGTTGCGTGATTCATCAACTAAATTAACAAATATAAACCGAATAGAAAATCCTTGAGGATTTTTGTAAATAGGAGTGAACCAAGCAATTAATTATACACGTCTTATGTTTGTATTTCATTAAATTAGATAAATAAATTAGAAAGAACAAAAGAGAGGATTAAGGTTAATATACACGGTGAAGATAAACTTCGGCAGCACCAGCTAATCCCTCTCTTTTCTACTAAAATTTTGTTTCAAAATTAGTATAAAAAGGCTTGTTTTTTAACTCAGTTCTTTGTTGGGCTCAGTTATTTTTACCTAATAGTATAATCCTACGAGGAGATTAACCAAAATTGATTATTTTCATACTTTTTTCTTATAAACTCTTACCCAGTCGATATACATGTGTTGAGGGAACGTGGTAGTGGAGTCTGGGCGACCGGCGTGAGTACCACCTACAGCAATATTAAGGAGGATAAAAAATTCTTTACGAAACTCAGAAAGTTCAACGGCCGAAATTGGGATTGACGCGAATTGTTGCCCATCAACAAACCATGCAATCCTAGTTGCATCCCATTCCAATTCGAATATATGGAATGCATCGGCAAACTTACCTTGTTCCAGTTTGAAAGAAGCTGCTCCCATCATTCCATGTGATCCGGATGCGTCAGCATAGTGAGCATTAGCCTCGATAACCGCATCATCTTTAGAGCCATACAATTCTAGAATATCAATTTCACCAGATTGTGGCCAGGGTGTGTCACCACCGTTTTCGTCTATGTTTGATCCAAGCATCCAAAACGCAGGCCAAATGCCTTCACCATGCGGAAGCTTCATTCGGGCCGCTATCTTTCCGTACTTCAAGACGCGCTTATTCGCAGTATGCAATCGTGCTGAAGTGTATTGGCCCATTCCATGAACATAGCTTTCGTGAATAGCTTTGATAACAAGACAATTGTTTTCGATATAAGCATTTTCATTACTGTCCGTATAGTGTTGCCATTCATCGTTAAAGCGTCCGGCTTCCACTACCTGAAAATTCCATATATTTTTATCGATGGTCTTGGTCTCGAATTCATCTGACCAAGCTAACTTCCAGTCCATTCCCGGTTCGTAGATATCTTCATTTAAGTGCGGCATAGAGTTTTTACTTTTTTTCTGATTATCAGTACTAATTTTATCCTCTTTATTCTTACAAGAATGTAATACAATTGACATTATTGCTATAATTACTAATCCAGATAATAATCTTTTCATTTCAACGAATTTATTTGTTTGAGAAATTACAATTCATTTCTAAACTATTAACAATTGACTATCTATTTAATTGAGCCCAACGTTTAACAATATGAAACGGTTGGGTTTATGGAGCGCGTCTTTATCCACCGATAAAAAAGTGATTTGAAAACATTCTCCCCTCCCTATGTAAACCATTGATTACCAACTGTTTTATATTTTGTGTTGTATACTGGTGTTTATTTATAAAGCTTCACTGAATTAACAAATCATACTCAATACTCTCAATATATTCAATATCATTCTCAACCTCGTTCAAGTAATTTTTCCAATGAAAACCTCTAAAATCAGGCCACTTGTTCTCAGGATGCGTCATCATAACATAAGGCATCA
>NZ_DBNGMQ010000061.1:0-13225 GCF_057126245.1 Yeosuana sp.
ATTCAATTACAAGGTGTAACCTATTCCTTGATTTCTAATTGCATTTTGAGAGGCAGATTAGATTATTCAAACAATAATATTGTTAAAAACAACATTTTTTTATATGTAAATAGTAGTAATGCTCCTATTTATTCATGTAATTCAAATACTTTTTACAATAATATATTTACTACTGTTTACGGACCAATTTACTCAATTCAGGGAAGTAATAACAATTTTCAATACAACATATTTACAGGAACTACTCCTACATTTGGTGCAACACCAACAGTTTTAAACAATTATATAAGTGTAGATCTTGGTACTGTATATGTAAATGCAAGTGAGGGAGATTACCATTTGTTAGGAGATGCAAGTACTACTTATTTAGGAGATGATGGTGCTGAAGTAGGTCTTTATGGAGGCTTAGTACCTTTTAAAGAAGGAGCAGTACCAATAAATCCACATATTTCACAAAAATCGATACAAACCACTACAAACAGTAACGGGTTATTAAATATATCTTTTACAGTTGAAGCTCAACAAAATTAGTTATGAAACGGCTATTAAAAATTGGGCTGATATTTTTTATAAACTATCTGTTTATAAGTTTTTACGGTATAGCCCAAAACAATATTTCCAGTTATCAGTACTGGTTTGACAATGACTTTGGTTCAAATTCCTATACATCAGTTTCCCCAACAGAAAACTTGGAATTGAATACAGCAATATCTCTTGAAATACTAAGTGATGGACTGCATGTTTTTAATATTCGTTTTAAAGATACCGATGATCGTTGGAGTATTACCTCAAGTGATTTTTTCTACTATAATGATTTGACTGCTAATAACATAAATAGTTATCAATATTGGTTTGATAATGATTATAGTACACAAATAACTGAAACAGTTTCACCAAATGAACAATTACTTTTAGATACTTCAATTTCTCTTGAAATCATATCTGACGGATTACATCTTTTTAGTATTCGTTTTAAAGATGATAAAGGAAAATGGAGCATTCCACAAAATCAATTTTTTTATTATCATAATTTAACCGATAGCAATATTGTAGCCTACCAATATTGGTTCGACAATGATATTGAAACTAATTCATTTGTTGCTGCAACTCCAATACAACAAATGCAAATAACAG
Organism: Yeosuana sp.; assembly: GCF_057126245.1. NCBI lineage: Bacteria > Pseudomonadati > Bacteroidota > Flavobacteriia > Flavobacteriales > Flavobacteriaceae > Yeosuana > Yeosuana sp. The sequence goes on from NZ_DBNGMQ010000061.1 coordinate 1,135, forward strand.
AGATGATTCCTATAGATAATGTTGAAGAAGGATTACATGTTTTTAGTATTAGGTTTAAAGATACCAAGGACAAATGGAGCATTCCTATAAATCAGTATTTTTACAAAACCAATCAGGTAACCGATAATAATATCATTGCCTACCGCTATTGGATAAATGATGATATCGATAATGCAACAATGGTACCTATAAGCAGCCCAACACAACTCTTAAATTTAAATGAAAACATTAATTTTCCGGGCTTAGGGCTTGGAGCTTACACTATTCATTTTCAGTTTAAGGATTCTTCAGATAATTGGAGTTTAGTAACATCTGATGAATTTTCGTTAACTAGTCTTAGTATAATTGAAAACACCTTTGAGAAATCTATTTCAGCATTCCCTAACCCAACAAAAAGTATTGTTAATTTAGATTTGGGAGTAAGTTATAATTTTATTGAAGTTAAAATATTCGATAAAATTGGAAAATTGATACAGCAATATTCATATAAAAATGAGCAATCATTTAAGTTTAATATTAATAACAACTCAACTGGCATCTATTTTATTATGATAAATGCTGATGATAACAAAGCGATATTAAAGTTTATAAAATATTAAAAATTATTGGCGTTTTTAGTTTAAATTATCACGAGTTAAAGAGTCTTTTCTAGAGTACAAATCGATAAAAAAAGTGTTATATAATAGCGCTTTTTTTTAGCACTGTAAAGAAGTTGTGTTTTTTAATTGACACCTATTGTTTATAAATGATTTAAGTACTTAAACCGCTAGAAAGCTTTCCTTTTTTCTTTATTGAAAATTGGGATGCTTTTTTGTTTTAGGGAATCATTAATTAATTTCGAAGTGCGCACAATCTGAATAAACCTGACAATAAAAATTATTTTAAGCGATATACCTAAAACTATGAAATAGAAGGGATATACTAGAACTTGTTTCACGTCTCTCAGATAAAGACCAGTAAGAAACAATAATAATCCTAAAACGAGCAGAATAAGTTCTTTCCCTGGTTTATATTCTCCAATTCTAACTTTTAAAAGAATATAGATGGATTTCAATGTTACGCCCGTTATAATTAAAGCGAGTCCAAGAACTTCCATTTGAGTTACTTTTTTTAGTAATATGCCAACTACTAATAAAATAATTCCGAAAAACAATAATCCTTTTGATGTCATCAATCTTTATTTTAGATACAAAAATAATGTTATTTGATTAATTGAAAATACTCCTTTTTTCTTTATTGAAAATTAGGTTGTTTTTTTATTTGGTGGGTATGGTTTTGAGGACGGTTTAAGCTTTATTTTTTGTTTTTGAAGCGCTTAATGTCTTTTTTACTTCAAATATTAGTACGTTAAATTGATTGTATCCAATTAAATAATATATTAATAATAATGAAAAAGAATCAGAAACGGTAATAAATGAAAGCTCTCACCGCCCATATTTAATTAAAATAAATTATTGTTTTTAAAAGTAAAACAAAGTTTACTTAGTAAATTAGAGGAATGAAAAAACGCAAGTCATCATTCCTCTTTTTCTATTTTATAATACTCAATGCTGTTTGTGTTCTCAACAATAATTTACATTCACAAAATCTTCAAGATAGTACAGCAATATATTATAATTCCATCCTTGAAATTAAGGACATTGATTTAACAAGCAAGGCCTTTAATTTTTTTAATAATAAATATGAAAACGCTTTAAACCAAAACGATACTATTGGGGCTGCATACTATCTTGAATTAATTTCATTTGGGCAGTTTAAAATGGCATTTTTTCATGAGAGTGAGTTAACAACTGTAAAGGCGTTTCACTTAATAGATAACTTTAAAGACATAAGTAAGACCATTGATCCAAGAAAAAGATTATCCAATCAATTGGGTATGATTTATAGGAAAATTGAGGATTATGATAATGCCCTGAGATTTTACAATCAAGCTCTGGAGCTTAATGAAAATATCGCACATAAAATTGCGATTGTAAATAATATAGCCAATACCTATGCAGATGCAAAAGACTTTGAGAAAGCAGTAAATGTTTTAATACCATATTACCAGAAAGCTTTAGAATTAGAGGACACAAGTATTAAATCCATATATATAGATGATTTAGGTTATTATCAGTCAAAAATTGGACATGCGGACGCTCTAAAAAACATGAAATTAGCTTTAAAAATAAAAGTTGATTTGGAAGATTTAATTGGTCTTTTTTCAAGTTACAAGCATTTATGCTTATTCCATTTAGACCACAATGAAAAGGACAAAGCTATAGCGTATTCTGACAAAGTTAAAGAGATCTCAAACCAAATAGACTCTCCATTATTTAATCTGCAAGCCTTGGAATTACAACTTATGTTAAAGGATAATCCAGATTTCTCTAGTTATATAACATTGGCAAATGAGATTCAACGCACAAAACAATCACAAGAGAATAAATATGCTGCTATTAAATATAATTATCAAGAGAAAGAAAAAGAAGCACAAAAATTAGAATTAAAAATTAAGGATAGTCAATTAAAAACTGAGCAAGAAAAATTAAATAAAACTATTTATCAAAGTATCGCTTTCATAGGCCTTTTATTTACGGTCTTTCTATATGTCATTGTTAGAATTAAACATAGAAAAGACAAATTACAACAGGTTTATAATACCGAAACCCGAATTTCTAAAAAGGTGCATGACGAAGTAGCTAATGATATTTACCATGTGATGACTAAAATCCAAAAGACTAAAGAAATTAAAAATCATGTTTTAGACGATTTAGAATACATATATAATAAAACCAGAGATATTTCTAAGGAGAACAGTATCATTGATCTTCACGGAACCTTTGAGGAGCATTTAAGAGATTTGTTATTAAGTTATAAAAGTGAAGACGTTAATATTATAACCAAAGATATATCGAAGGTGAATTGGAATAACTTTGATGACAATAAAAAGATTGTATTGCACAGGGTGCTTCAAGAACTTATGACCAATATGCGTAAGCATAGCAAAGCAACTCTCGTAGTTTTAACCTTCTCCCAGATCGGAAAAAAAATAAGCATCAATTATAAAGATAATGGTATTGGTTCTGATTTAATAAAAAGCAATGGTTTGCGTAATACGGAAAACCGTATGGAATCCATCAACGGAACTATTACATTTGAATCAAAAGTTAATAATGGTTTTAAAGCCAATTTAACACTCTAGGTTATGTTTTCAAAAGTTTTAGTTTCAGAAGATATGCAGGACATCAGTAAAGGTGTTTATGCTTCCCTTTGTGAGCTTGGTATTAAAGAAATTCATCAGGTACAATATTGTGACGATGCGTATTTAAAGATTAAAAAAGCTATTGCAGATGATGCCCCTATTGAATTATTAATAACTGATTTATCATTTAAATCGGACTATCGAGAACAAAAATATCCATCAGGAGAAGCTTTAATAAAAGTATTGAAACATGAATATCCCTCGTTAAAAATTATTGTTTATTCCATTGAAGATCGACTTCAAAAAGTGAGAACTTTAATGACAGATTATAGTGTAGACGGCTATGTTTGTAAAAGTCGAAGGGGTTTAATTGAATTAACAAAAGCTATTGGAAGTGTTTATAAAGACAAACGTTATTTGTCACCAGAAGTATCACAAGCCTTTAATACAAAAAATAATCTTGAAATAGATGATTACGACATTCAATTACTAATGCATTTGTCTCACGGATTGTCCCAGGAGGATATTAGTGATTATTTTAAAAAGAATAATATTACCCCAAGTAGTTTAAGCTCCATTGAAAAGAGGCTTAATAAACTTCGCATAGATTTTAAAGCCAACAATGCCATTCATTTAGTCGCTACCGTAAAAGATTTGGGTTTAATTTAAATTTGCCATATTACGGAAAACAGTAAAATATATTAATTAATTTCTTGTAATCTTGTATTGCTATTAATTAGTAAACCTTAGGGAAGTTTATTATTAAACTCTGCATCGTCATGGTGCAGAGTTTTTTAGTTTTATGGAATGCCACAAGGAAATCTTTTTTAATGGTTCTAGTTCTGATGTAAGCAAATTAGGAACAAACCCAAACCTACCCCATTTAAATGTGCAATCTTTAGTAGGATTATTAAATAGAGCTATACTGAGATTGTTTTACAAGGGTTTGTGTATAGTCAGTCGTTCCTTGTGGGTAAATAGGTTGGTAAGAACCAAGTAAATAGTTTTATACGGCTTAAGTTTATCTTTTTCGAATAAAATAATTTTGAACAATCGTTTCCAGATAGATTTTTGAATCTACACATTCAAAAACTAATCTTTTAGGAATTTCAGTAAATAATGGAATACCTCCCCCTAATATGTAAGGAATTATTGTTATGGTCATTTCATCTATTAAATCTTCTTTTAAGAAATTTTGAATTGTTTTACCACCATCAATGTATAAATTATAGAATCCCTTTTTATGAATCCTTTTAATAATTTCCTTTAAATCTCCCTTTGCAAGTATTGCTTTATCCTTGTATTTATCAGGAATGCGATTTAAACTATTACTAAGTACAAAAACAGGTTTTTGATAGGGCCAATCAATATTAAATCCGCAAATAGTTTCGAAAGTTGTACGTCCCATAATAAGCGCATCTATTTGAGAAGTAAAGTCTTTATAACCCATGTCAATATTCTCAGGATTCGGTATGGAATGCAACCAATCAATACCTCCATTCTTATCCGCAATATATCCGTCTAAACTAGTTGCTATAAATACTTTATTTGTCCTTTCCATTGTTTTTTAATAATAAATGCCATCGTGTTTATGTATGATGAGTTGCATGATTAAGCCATCATTTAAATATAGGAATTTCTGCGGAGTAAATGCCGCCGAAATGAATTATAGCCGTCCTAAGTGGGTAGTTCTATTTAATTGAGAGGCAAAAAAAATAATTCCATAAAATATTTGAATATGATTAGATCATTTTTTGAAAGAAATATAAAATTGAAGTTGTCGTATTGATTCAGACTGATTTAAATCATTGCATTTAAGAATAGCGTGAAATACATTTATTTATTAATAAAAATGGCTTGAAATGATATATTTATAATCAATCAAACGCATCATTTTTTAACTGTTAACCAAAAATTAAATATTATGAAAAAATTAAAGTTAGTGTTAATTAGTATTTTGTCAGTATTAACTTTTGCTGCATGTGAGACTGAATCCATTGAGGGAGATTTAATTAATGAACAGTCAGCCGACCTCACTTCTAAGAAAGTTCAGAATAGTAAAGAAGCTTTTAAGAGCAAATTACAAAATAGGATAATAAATAGTGAAGCTCTTAAGGGTAATTTTGTGGGTAACACCTTTACTAGAAAGTTGCAAATTTATACACCTCCAGGATACAAAAAAAATGGTGCTCAGCAGTATCCTGTAGTGTATTTATTACACGGATTTCCTTTTTCTGAAAAATCTTTTATTGATATGAGTGTTTGGGATGAGTGGATTACGCCTTTCTTTTGGACTCAAGAATACCCAGATTTCCCTGAAGAAGGATTCAGACTTTGGATTGATAATCTTATAGATGAAGGCTTTATAGAACCTATGATTATAGTTATGCCTGATGCAAGTACAATGCCTTATGGTTTTAGTTTTTACACAAATTCAATCCTTAATGGTAATTTCGAGGATTTTATTGTAAATGATCTTGTAAACTACATGGATACAAATTATAATACTATTCCAGAGGCTTCAGGTAGAGCTGTTATTGGGCATTCACAAGGAGGATATGCTGCATTTAAATTTGGCATGCTTCACCCCGATATTTTTGGCACTGTAGCTAGCCACAGTGGTCTATTATATGTAGATGCCATGTTTGGAATGGGTAATATAGTTGAACAAGAAAACCCAGATGGTTATTTTTCAGGCCCAGACCCAACAAAATTTTTTACTAGTGCTGGGTATGCTATGAGTGCAGCGTTGTCACCAAACATTAGCAATCCTCCTTATTTTGTAGACCTTCCTTTTGTGTTCAATGAAGAAGGTCATGTAGAACTGGTTCCTGAAGTTGTAAACCTATGGTATCAAAATGATGTATTTACTTTATTAGATTCGTATCACGAGGCTTTTAATTCATTGGATGGAATATATTTGGACGTGGGACTTACTGATGAACTTGGTACTCAACTAGCCCATGTACCAGTAATTAGTAAATTGAATTTATTTAATATAGATTACACGTTTGAGACTTACGAAGGTGGACATCATACAAATATGTTTGAAAGATTAGCTGTTGCTTTGGAATTTTTTTCAAACAAATTAAATTAGTTGTAAATGAAGGATTTTTGTAATTAAGTACTTGGCAAAATCGAAACTATTGACTAAATCATAAAAGAAAATTCAAAGAGCTGTGGTTAGTCAATAGTTTTTTTATTAATTCTGACAATTGACTTTGGTAATTACTCACTACTTGTTCTATAAGGATTAATTTATCATTTTGATTCTCTGGAAATTAGGAACTAATGTGCCTCTTATTAAATTTTCTTTAGCTCGATCTAACTGATTTAATTCAATTTATATATAAGATAGTCAAGTGCTATTTTATAAGTAGTTACATCGCCTTTATTTGTCTAAAACTATCTATTTTAAATTTGCTACAATCCTTAGCAACAGTTAAACAGTTCTTAATATATCTTTGTTAATTATGAAATATACAAAGTATTTTAGCAGCGTTTTGAAGGCTCAAGGAGTGCCACATCTAAATGTAGATCAGTACTCAAGGCTGATGAATATTGTGTCTTTAGAAGGTATATTGGCCGAATGACATTATTTAACCAAAACCACTAATGAAAAAGATAAAATATATCAATATTACGTCAGAATAAATAGATTGCAATCTAAAATAGCTATGTTAACAAAAGAAAAGAAGCCATCTGAGATACTAGAGGAATTGGTGAAAATGTCTATTTAATTTATTATTTTAGTGATATGTGTTATTCAACATCTCTGAGAAAAGAAAGAGATAATATTCAACAAAGGCTATTAACACGAGGCCTTAGTGCTAGTTTTAATAGGCCTAAAGAATACACACCGTATTACCATCTAAATGGATTTACTCACGGTAATTTATATATCATTAAAATGAATGAACCTAAGTCGATCTATCCAGCTTCATGGGGATTAGTTCCAAATTGGGAAGCCCATAACCCTAAGGAGTTTTGGAACAAAAGCAATACTTTAAATGCAAGAGTAGAAACAATTTTTGAAAAAGCATCATTTAAAGAGAGTGCTAACGAAAAAAGATGTTTGATACTGGCAGACGGTTTTTACGAGCCTCATCATGTAAATAGTGTTTCGATTCCTTATTTTTGTTATCAGCCCTCTAAAGAATATCCTAAGGGTGATTTATTTCTATTTGCGGGGCTTTATAATGAACTTGATGCGGATTCGTTTTCAGCAACTATATTAACGACAGATGCAAATGATTTTTTTGCTAAAATTCATAATAAGAAAAAACGAATGCCCTTAGTTCTTGATTCTAATTTTTATTTGGATTGGCTGGATGACGGACTAAACCAACAGCAGCTAAATGAAATTATGGCAGTTGGATTTACAGGAGAAGAATTTAATGCGCATCCTGTCTCTAGAGACCTATATAAAAAGAGAATTGATACCAACACGCCTTATTTTGTTCGACCAGTTGAAAAAGATACCTTGTTTTAATAAAGAGGTTTAAGTAGTTAGGCCGATGAAAAACTTTCTTTTTTTCTTTAAAAAGAGGCCTTTTTTAATAGTATTATCCAAGCATATTTAAGAAAGACAACCCACGGGCTTAATTTCGGATTAGGTTTCTTCCCGTTGCCTAAACGTTTTATTTGTGATTCGTACCATATAATATTCATACTGCCATCAATTGCCTTTACACCAGTTTTTTGAATTTGGGTGTGAAAGGATTTGCTTGCTCCAGAAAATATGTCATTAGCTAAGTTTGGAAATAGGGCAAAGGGCCTGGCAATTCCAATTATATCTACTTTATTGGACGCCACAGCTTCTTGCATTACAGATACTGTCCGGAAACCTCCTGTTAACATTAAAGGCGTCGTTGTTATTTTTCTTGCTTTTTCAATATAATCCATAAAATAAGCCTCCCTTTTTTCGGTGCTCGCTTTACTTTTTCCCATCATTGCTGGGGCTTCGTATGTTCCTCCGGAAATCTCAATTAAGTCGATGCCTTCCTGTGAAAGAATTTTTATTACTTTCATAGATTCCTCTTCTGTAAAACCGCCTTTTTGAAAATCAGCTGAATTTAATTTAATTCCAATGGGATATTTGTTTCCGACCTTTTCTCTAATTTTTCTATAGACTTCAACAACAAATCTCGACCTGTTTTCTAAACTTCCTCCCCATTTATCGTCTCTAATATTAGTATATGGCGATAAAAACTGACTAACCAGATAACCATGTGCTCCATGAATCTGAACTCCAGTAAAACCAGCTTCTTTTAAAATAAATGCTGTACGACCGAAGGCTTCAATTATTTCCAAAATCTCATTTTCATTTAATTTTTTTGGAATCTTTTTTGTCGCTTTTTTTCTTCTGCCGTATTTAAGAGGTATGGCAGAGGGAGCCATCAAATTAGTGTTAATTGGTGCCATTGCCTGTCGTCCAGGATGATTAATTTGAGCCCATAAATGAGTCTGAGTGTTTTTTACGGTTTCTGCCCATTCTTTTAGTAAATGTAAATTTCTAGTATCTTCAACAACAACATTTCTAGGCTCTCCAAGAGCCTTGGAGTCCACCATAATATTCCCAGTAATTAGTAATCCTGCTCCGCCCTGACTCCATTTTTTATAAGCATTTATTAGGATTGGTGAAGGTTCTTGCTTTTTGGTCGAGGCATTTTCGCTCATTGCCGATTTCGCAATTCTATTACTGATTCGTGCGCCATTAGGTAAAATTAGTCCTTGTTGCAAATAATCTAAATGACTCATAGATAGAATTAATTTTTAGTGAAAGTGTTAAGGACCTAATTTAGTGAAAGAAAACAAGTAAGTAAAGAATTGACAAGAAAGCTTTTTTATTGATACACTTAAAGTGATATATAAACAGAGAGTATTATTGAAATAACTTTACCCATTACAAGCATCTAATCTAGGATTTAACGTATTTTTCAAACCCTATAAATATTTCAGCAGAGTAAATTGTTTAATTATTTATTTGCTGACATTCAAAATATAACTTATCTTTAAAAAGTATAACTAAAACCAAAACCTAAAACAAAAACAATTATGGAAGGATATTGTGTAAAATGTAAAGATAAAAGAGAAATTAAAGATGCTGCTGAAGTGACTATGAAAAATGGAAGAAAAGCTATGAAAGGTAAGTGTCCAACTTGTGGAACAGGCATGTTTAGAATTCTTGGTAAATAGAGTTTTTAAATAATTTCTTAAAAAAATAAAAATAAACTTTAGAGCCTTTATATAAAGACTCTAAAGTTTATTTTTATTTTAAAATTAGGTTACGATATACCTTTTAATAAGGTTATATTAGAATCTGTAATCAGTTGGATGTTTTTGGTAATTTTATCAATGTCCCAATCCCACCATTTAATTTCAATCAAATCTTTGATTTGATCTTCTTTGAATCTTTTTTTAATGTATTTTGCTGGATTTCCTCCTACTATTGAATAGGGTTCAACATCTTTTGTAACAGTTGCATTTGTTGCAATAATCGCGCCGTCTCCTATATAAACGCCTGGCATAATGGTTGCATTGTGTCCTATCCAGACATCATTACCAATAGTGGTGTTCCCTTTATTTGGGTATGATTTTCCATCCATAGCATGTTCCCAACCATTACCAAAAATGGCAAATGGGTAAGCAGAAATTGAATCAGTTAAATGGTTGCCGCCATTCATGATGAATGTAACACCAGAAGCAATCATACAAAACTTTCCTATAATCAGTTTGTCCCCTATAAAATCGAATAGATATTTTACATTGTTTTCAAAGTTTTTTACGTCTTCAAAATCATCATAATACGTGTAGTCTCCAACAATAATATTGGGGTTGGTAATGATATTTTTCAAAAAACATAACTTTTTGTAATTCTCTAATGGATATGTAATGTTTTTGTCTGGTCCTTTCATGAAAATTAAGTTTTATAATAATGGTATTAATAAAATAATAGCTCCAATAACAGTTGTTGAAATTGTTTTTCTAATGGTTAATATTCTAACTGAAGACTATTTGAAAATGAAGCATATTTAGTCACAATAATACAAATTAATAACAAAATAATGGCTAACGTAGTGAGTTGGCCGCTGTTATTAATTTATTAGGGCAAGAAATAAATGCAAATAACGCTTTTGAAAATCCATAACTCATTGCCATTAAATGTGAACGCAGGAGTATATATAATTCAGTTAAAAACAGATAAAGGCTCAATAAATAAAAAAACCTGATCAAATAGAGGTCAAGTCTTCTTATGTAACATTTATTGCATGGTGATAGTAATATAGTTTTTAATTTTACAGTTCATGATTGTTGATCATTTAAAATAATGACTAATTATAAAGGGTGTTTTTATTATAATAAAAGCACCCTTTTTAGTTTAAAACTTCTTTATTTTTAGGCATTTATCTATAATTGTTTTGCTAGATACAATTTAAACGAGATTTTTGTAAATTGCACGCTAAAATTAATGTGTAACTATTATGGTCACCCTAAAGCAATTAGCAAAAGAGTTAAATGTTTCAATATCTACTGTTTCAAAAGCACTTAATAATAGTGAAGAAATTGGTGATGACACTGCAAAACGCGTTAAAGAACTTGCTGCATTATATAACTATAAACCCAATAAAGTAGCTTTAAGTTTAAAGCAGAATCAAACAAAGACAATTGGGGTAATCATTCCTAATATTTTAAATCATTTTTTAGCTAAAGTTTTATTTGGAATTGAACGAGAAGCTACAGAGCAAGGATATAATATAATAACATGTATATCAAATGAATCGTTAGAAAAAGAAATTAATAGTTTACAGTTATTGGCAAATGGAAGTGTTGATGGTTTTATTTTGGCCGTCTCTAAAGAAACTCAAGTAAAAAACGAAACAGCCCATTTTATTAAAACTATTAATCAAGGCTTGCCAATTGTAATGTTCGATAGAGTAGCTAATGATGTTTTATGCGATAAAGTAATTGTTGATGATCTTGAAGCAACATATAATGCTACTAAAAGCTTAATTAAGGAAAACAGAAGGCATCTCGCTTTTATTAGTGATATTGATGATTTAAGTGTGGGTAAGCTTAGGGAACAAGGCTTTAATAAAGCAGTTTTAGAAGTATCAAACGTAAAAACGTCTATTTTGAAGATGAATAGGTTTGATGATTCTCAGCAAAAAATTATGGAGTTTCTTAAAAATAACAAAACCATTGATGGTGTTATTTCGGCTGATAATTCATCCGGTATAATTGCCGTCAATTCAGTGATAAGCTTTGGGCTTAAAGTACCAAAGGATATTTCAATAATTGGTTATTCTAGTAAAACTATTTCTAATCATTGTGTTCCCAATCTAACTATAATTCGTCAACACGCAAAAGATATTGGAGTTTGCACGGCACAGTTACTTATAAAGAGACTTCAAAATAAATCAAAAGAAACCAATGATTATACCACAAAAATAATAAAGACCAGTTTAGTAAAAGGAGGATCAACCTTGTTTTAAGCTTTTTTAAAGCAGTCAATAAATTGCATTTCATCGATATTTTTAACAAAAATAGAAAGCAAAAGGTCTTTTAATCGATAAAAAAATACATTTCATCGATTTTATTCTTGTTTACTATCTTGTATGTGCTATATTAGCCTCTCTTAATAAGCGCCAAATTATTCCCTAAGTTTATTGAGAAAAATTAATCCATTCTTGGCAGCAATGTCAAATCCCTCAAAAAAATATTTATAAAAATCTATATGTGCTTTTGTGCATTTGGTTTTAAAGTTAATTATCCATTTTCCCTCAATTAAGATTTTGATTTCAAAGTCTTAAAAACTATTGAATTATTTAAAAAAATAATTTAAGAGAAAATTGTATAACCTTAAAATTGAATATATATGAAAGCCTTAAGAATTACTTTGATATT
>NZ_DBNGMQ010000062.1:0-3040 GCF_057126245.1 Yeosuana sp.
TGGTAGATTTTCAGGAGAATGGTGTTCGTGAACCAATTTCCATTCACCCTTTATTTTAACAAATAACAACGTAATTAGGTTATTGACTTTATAACCTACTGGTCCGTCTTTAATATCCACTACAAAATCTGAGATAAAGGTTACATTAGCTACATTCTCATGATATACAACAATATTCACAGTATTAGCTTTAGCTGCAAATTGAGTAACTGTGTTATTACCAAAAAATGCACGTTCATTAGCTTCATTGTCCTCACTATTGAAAGAATGTCCAGTAGCATCATCGTAGTTGAATTCAGTAAACTTTGGGCCATAGGCATGAAAAGAGATAAGTTCATCCATATTGTCAGGTCCTGTTCCGGAATTTGCCATTATACTTGCTCCAATGGCACCAAAAGTTGCTAAGACCTCTTGCTGTGCTGTTGAACTTAGGTCAGCAGGTTCAGAAGGATAGGATCCAGTTTCACTCCCTGTTGATGCTAAAAAATCTTTAGGAGAATGATGTTCGTGCACCAATTTCCATTCACCATCTGTTTTAACAAATAATAAAGTAATTAGATTATTGACAATATTTAACTCTCCACCAATCATCAGTTCAAAATCTGAGATAAAGGTTAAATTAGCTACATTCCCAAAATATACGGCAATTTTCAAAGTTTCAGGGAGAGCAGCGAATTTCAGTACTCCTCCTGGGGCTACCATGGTACCAAAAAGGGTACGTTCATTAGCTTCATTTTCCGCAGCAGTGTAAGAATGTCCCACACCATTAAAATCGTAGTTGAATTCGGTAAACGTGTATCCGACATAATCATGAAACCCGATAAGTTGGTTCATAAATTCGGTATCAGCCCCAAGTCCTGCTCCGAGTGTAATATTTTTTGCAATGGCTCCAAAAGTTGCTAAGACCTCTGCTTCTTCTTTTGGATATGCCCGGTGAATTTCAGATGAACCGTGGGATTCAGATGCGCTCTTGGATAAAGATGAGCTTATAGAAGCCAATTCTAATCCTTCAACACTGTAATCATTATTTAAACACCCATATAAAAGAAATAGGGATGTAATCATCACTGCTAATACTTGTTTTGTTTTCATTGTTTTCATTGTTTTCATTGTTTTCATAAATTACGCTTGAATAAGTCAAAATCTGATAATAATGGTCTCAAATATTTACTCAAAAAAATCGGGGACAGTTTAATAAATAACCTAATTAAAAATAACCAATACCTCCCTCTATAGCAACAATAACACCAACTGTGATAACGAGAATACCAATAAATGATGGTGTCCCAACTACTAATGTAGCAACCGTGTCCAATATCTTAACGGTCTTTAGGTTCTGCTGTTTCAAGGGTTTCTGTCAATCCATCCTGCCCCTTTCTAACTCCAAATATTCATCATTAACAGCAATGACATATTTGTATTTTTGAGTTTCGTTGTCTAATGTCACAACTTTGACTTTCTTTTGGACTTTGACTCCTTGCATAGTTGCCACTTCTTCCAAGGATATGTTTTACTTTTTATAAATAGTACATCCTTGTAGTAAAATTGTAAAGGCTAATAAAAAAGAAATGGGCTTCAGGTATTTTTTTAATTTTTTTTATAAAACCATTTATGGTTAAACTCAGAATGTGAGTTATGTATCTAAAAAAAATTTAGTTCTGGAATATAATTATTTAAAAATCAATAAACTATGATAAATGCTTCCTTATTAATGGCGATAATTAATTACATTTAAGGTTTTTCATTTTTTCAAATGAAACTTCTGTGTTTAAATTCATAAAGAATCGATAACCTTATACGAGTTTAACAGATTAGAACTAAACGAACGTATGGAAGTCGTAAACCAATACGACACTTTTTTAGACAACTACATTACGAAAGATGTAGGCATTAACTGTTATGTAATAGATAAGTTCTTTGTGGAGGTTGTTTATGATGCAGAGCATAATGTTATTAGAGAAGTAAGGAGTTTTAAATATGGGCATAGTCTGGATAAGTAAACTCAACTAACCACATAAAAACACCCTAATAGGTCAACATAAATAGCTTAAATTGGACCACAGAGTCTGATTAAAGACCCCATACCCCCGAAATAGCCAGACACGAAATAGGCTTATATTGACTCGCACTAATTTTTTAGGGAATGTAGAAAAAAAATGATTTTTAGTGTTTTGTCAATAATATAAGTTTCTAAACTGATATTTCTCATTTACAATCCGAACAACAATTTATATTTTCTCTAACGATTTTTTAATTTAAATTTTATATGTTATGAAAACACAAATTTTATTGAGTTTATTTATTGCTACTATGGTTTTTAGTTGTAGTAATGATAAACTTTCAGATGAAAGTAGTTTAGAGGAAAATATTAATTTACAAGAAAAGGCTCTCTTAACTCCTTTAACAAAGGATATTTTTACCAAATATAATAACGCATTCTCCAAATCTTCAAATGCGAAAGCTGTCACTAGAACAATTAAAATTCATAGATCAGCTGGATTTTTTGATTTTGTATTTCCATCCACAGAATGTGCTCCATTGATTCAAGTATTAATTATTGGTAAAGGCAATGCCACTTTTTTAGGGAACTTTGATGTTTTAAATAAATATTGTTTTGATGGCGAACAACCTGTTGGTCCTATTTATGGTTTCTTAACTGCGGCGAATGGTGACGAAATATTTACACAAATGATTGGTGCTATCGAAGTTCCTGCTCCAGAAATATCTTTTTTTGATTATGTTATCCTTGGAGGCACTGGAAGATTTGAAGGAGCAAATGGTACAATTCAAATGTATGGAACTATCGACAGAGTTAATTTTGTATTTAACCTAGAGGGTGAAGGTGAAATTACTTTCTAAATAATGTTGATTAATTGATTCCAAATATGATTATACCACCAATAGGTTCTGTCTCATCTATTAAAATTAAAAAATATAATCTTTTAAATTAGGTGATTAAGCAGCCAATGATAAGAATGACTTAAACACTGATTTTCTATTTGAAATCAACTGTTCTTTCTTAATCATATGTACTATTTCT
>NZ_DBNGMQ010000063.1:0-93853 GCF_057126245.1 Yeosuana sp.
TGTACTGCTGTTTACCAGTGTATCATTTTCCCAAATTTCTTATTTACAGTATCGACATGTTCCTCAAAGTGAAGACGCAAAATTCGTTGAGAGAGAGACCAAACACTGGTCTAAAGTAGCAAAAGCTACTATTGATATAGGTCAACTTAGTGGATGGACCTTATGGAGAAAAATAGGCGTTACCAAAGTTGATGCGCCTAATTATGTTTTTGTAAATTCTTATAACAATTTAAAACAATTAGACGATAACGATGCATGGGGCGATAATTTAAGTGCTTTAGGTGCAGTAAAACCAGGCGAAGTAGAAACGAATTCTTTTACCACGCTCACTTTTGATTATTATATTCAATTGGAAGACTTTATGGAAGGCGATTACAAGTACTGCATTGTTAATTATGCCAAACCAACTGACGTTGGTGCGTTTATTGAAGAAAACAGAACCCTTTGGAAACCTTTTCATACCAATAACATTAAAACTGGGAACGGGATGACTGCCTAGGGAATGGCCTCTGTAATATATCCTTCAGGAAATCAAGACAGATTTACAGTAATGACCTGGGATGGCTTTAATAAGTTGTCTAACGCTATGGAACAACTAAGATTCACAACAATGGATGCAAATAATTCTGACAACCCCTAGGCAGACATATTATCAAAATCTAAGATGAATGACATTCTTCCAGACGGATTTGAATACCGTATTTTATACGAACGTGTGATGACTGTGGAATAAACCATTTTTGTTTCTTAATAAAATAAAAAAAAGCCTATATAAAACAGGCTTTTTTTTATGTCATAAGTTTTAGTTAAGACTTTACATAAGCATCATCGTGCACATTAGCAACGGCTCTACCGCTTGGATCGTTCATGTTTTTAAATGCTTCATCCCACTCTAATGCAATTTGAGTACTACAAGCAACACTCGCCTCTTGAGGTACGCTCAAAGCAGCGGCATCACTTGGGAAATGATCTGCAAAAATTGAACGGTAATAAAACTCCTCTTTACTTGTTGGTGTTTGTATTGGAAACTTATATTTTGCATTTGCCAACTGCTCATCAGTCACTTCGGTGGCGACAACTTCTTTCAAAGTATCAATCCAACTATAACCAACACCATCCGAAAATTGCTCTTTTTGTCTCCAAGCAACACTTGCTGGCAGCATATCCTCAAAAGCCTTTCTTACAACCCATTTTTCCATACGTTCACCATTAATCATTTTATCCTGAGGATTGATTCGCATAGCAACATCCATAAATTCTTTATCTAAAAATGGCACACGTCCTTCAATACCCCAAGCTGCCAAACTTTTATTAGCACGCAAACAATCGTACATATGAAGCTTACTTAACTTACGAACCGTTTCTTCATGAAACTCCCTTGCATTTGGTGCTTTGTGAAAATATAAATACCCTCCAAACAACTCATCGGCACCTTCGCCAGATAACACCATTTTTATTCCCATAGATTTAATAACACGCGCCATCAAATACATAGGGGTTGATGCTCTAATCGTAGTGACATCATAGGTTTCAAGGTTATATATAACATCTTTTATGGCGTCTAATCCTTCTTGGATCGTGAATTTTATTTCATGATGAACCGTTCCAATATGGTCTGCCACTTTTTGAGCCGCCGCTAAATCAGGAGACCCTTCTAACCCCACCGAAAAGGAATGTAATTGTGGCCACCATGCATCAGACACATCATCAGATTCAATACGTTTTTGAGCATATTTTTTTGCTATGGCGGATGTGACTGAAGAATCTAATCCACCAGATAACAATACGCCATAAGGCACGTCACTCATTAATTGTCTATGAACAGCCGCTTCAAGAGCTTCTTTTACAGCTTTAATACTGGTTTCGTTGTCTTTAACCGCATCAAATTCCACCCATTCTCTAACATACCATTTTACAAATTGGCCATCTTTACTAGACAAATAATGTCCTGGAGGAAATAATTCAATTTTTGTACAAACACCTTCCAAGGCTTTTAATTCTGAAGCCACATAGAACGTACCGTTTTCATCCCAACCAATGTATAATGGAATAATACCCATATGATCTCGAGCTACAAAATATTCGTCTTTTTCAACATCATAAATGGCAAACCCGAAAATACCATTCATTTCATCAATAAAACTCACTCCTTTTTCTTTATATAAAGCCAAAATAACTTCGCAGTCACTTTGTGTTTGAAAATTATAAGTACCTTCAAATTGTTTACGTAATTCACGGTGATTATAAATTTCACCATTAGCTGCCAAGACAAGTTTTTTATCTTCGCTAAACAATGGCTGCTTTCCTGAAGCAGGATCTACAATAGACAATCGCTCATGCGTTAAAATAGCCTTATCGTTACTATAAATCCCACTCCAATCTGGTCCACGATGACGAACTTTTTTAGACATTTCTAATAATTGTGGTCTTAATTCTTCTGACTGCTGCTTTAAATCAAATGCACATACAATTCCGCACATAACTTTATATTTTTTTAATGAGTTTAATTTATATTCTAATTATTGATGCAAATGTGGTTATATGATATGTATTTAAAAACATATACACAATAAATGATTACAATATAAAACACATAATGTAATTATTTATATAATATGTAATTATAAATTAATGAATTTATTCAAATTTATAAAAATCTTCAATATTACCTTACACATATGATATTTAATAAAACATTAAGAAAGTTCAATGCGTAATTTGCTATTTTTAGACGAAATAAAAAACAAAACATAAGATGAAACATTTAAATCGAATTACAACTTTAACCTTTAGCATTTTAATGCTATTAGCTATTAATGTAACGGCACAAGAATTTAAAGGCTTAGATAAAAGCCCTATGGATGCTGCGGCATTTCCAGCAAACTATAAAGTAGCTGATAAACTAATAAAAATAGTTTATAGCCGACCTCAATTAAATGACAGAAAGTTAAGTGACTTAGCACCTAATGGAAAGGTTTGGAGAACTGGAGCAAACGAAGCTGCCGAACTTACACTTTATACCGACATGAAATTAGGAGACACTAATATTAAAGCTGGAACATATACATTTTATGTAATTCCTGGGGACAAAGAATGGACAGCGATAATTAGCAAAGACCTTAATGTTTGGGGTTCTTATTTTTATAATGAAGCGAATGATGTGGCGAGATTATCTGTTCCTGTTTCAACTGGAAAAGAATCTCTTGAAGCGTTTTCAATTGCTTTTGAAAAATCTGACAATGGCGTACATATGCATTTAGGTTGGGGAACTACCAGAGTTGCCGTACCTTTTACAAAATAAAATTCATTTATCTTTTATAAAAAAACGCCTTGTAATTCCATGGCGTTTTTTTTATGGAATATTTAAATATTTATGTGTTTGAAGTGACACTTTCCATTTTGGGTTTTTCATTACGTAATCAACGATTTCAGGAATTACTTTATCTCGTTTACTCCACTCAGGTTGCATGTATAAAATGCAATTTTTATTCACCTTAGCCGCTTGTTCTTCTGCAAACCTAAAATCATCTTTATTGTAAATAATTACTTTTAATTCATCTGCCCTTTCGTAGACTTCTTTGGTTGGCAACTTTAACTTTTTAGGCGACAAGCAAATCCAATCCCAGATTCCGGTTAATTTGTAGGCGCCTGATGTTTCAATATGTACTTTCAAACCTTCAGCTTTTAACTTTGATGTTAAAAATGTCATATCCCATGTTAAAGGTTCACCGCCAGTAATTACGATGGTATCACTATATTTTTTAGCATTTTCAACAATCGTCATAGCACGTGTTGGTGGATGTAAATCGGCATTCCAACTTTCTTTAACGTCACACCAATGACAACCCACATCACAACCACCAACTCTAATAAAATAAGCGGCAGTTCCTTTATGGAATCCTTCACCTTGAATGGTATAAAACTCCTCCATTAAAGGTAGCATTTCCCCTTTATCAACTAAATTTTGAATCTCTTTTTGCATAAGTGTGCAAAGATAGTATTTTGCTTACTAAATGTTGATAGTTTTATGCACCTTGTTTGTATGAATTCAATAGGAATAGTTATTTTTATACAAAATTATCAAGAATGAGTAATAAAGACGCCTTTTTCAAATATATAATGGATGGCAATACTACCAAAGGCGATTTTATCCCTGTTGGAGCGGCTATGTTAGACGGTGAAACCATTACAGGAGCGCATGTGAAAATTCCTTTAAAAACACTAAATCGTCATGGATTAATTGCAGGTGCAACAGGTACAGGAAAAACAAAATCATTACAGGTTCTAGCTGAAAATTTAAGTGACAAAGGCATTCCAGTGTTACTTATGGACATTAAAGGTGATTTAAGTGGTTTGGCGCAGCCAAGTCCGGGACATGTAAAGATTGATGAGCGCCATGAAAAAATAGGACTTCCATTTGAATCGAAATCGTTTCCTGTTGAGATTTTAACCTTATCAGAACAAGACGGTGTTCGTCTAAGAGCTACCGTTAGTGAATTTGGCCCTGTTTTACTTTCAAGGATTTTAGATTTATCTGAAACGCAAGCTGGCGTTGTCGCTGTTATTTTTCAGTATTGCGACAATAATAAAATGCCTATTCTCGATTTAAAAGATTTTAAAAAGATTTTACAATACGCCACCCAGGAAGGTAAAGAAGAATTTGACGGTGCTTATGGTAGAATTTCTACGGCTTCTACCGGTGCTGTTTTAAGAAAAATTATAGAGCTTGAGCAGCAAGGAGCTGATTTATTTTTTGGTGAAACCTCTTTTGATGTTGAGGATTTATTGAGAATTAACGAAGAAGGTCGTGGTTATATTAATATCATGAGGCTAACAGACATTCAAGATAGGCCTAAATTATTCTCAACCTTTATGTTAAGTTTATTGGCTGAAATTTATTCTACATTTCCTGAACAAGGTGATAGCGACCGGCCAGAACTTATTATATTTATTGATGAGGCTCATTTAATTTTTAATGAAGCTTCAAAACCACTACTCAATCAAATAGAAAGTATTGTTAAGTTAATTAGAAGTAAAGGTGTTGGTCTCTATTTTGTAACTCAAAATCCAACTGATGTCCCTGAAGCTGTTTTGGGACAATTAGGCTTAAAAATACAGCATGCGCTAAGAGCGTTTACGGCAAAAGATAGAAAAGCCATAAAATTGACCGCACAAAACTATCCTGATTCTGAGTATTATGACACCACCGAAGTACTCACATCACTCGGTATTGGTGAAGCTTTAGTGTCGGCTTTGGACGAAAAAGGACGACCAACACCATTGGCCGCCACCATGATGCGTGCACCAATGAGTAGAATGGATGTTTTAACGGAAAACGAATTAAGTAATTTGCTTTCAAAATCAAAACTAGTTAAAAAGTACAACGAAACTATTGATAGAGAAAGCGCTTATGAAATGCTTAACGAAAAAATAGAAAAAGCTGAAGCTGAAGAAGCCAAAGAAAAAGCACGACAGGAAAAAGAAGCACTTCAAAAGGCAGAATCAAAACAACGAACCAAAACAAGCTCCAGAAGACGAAGCACTGCTATGAATCCTGTGGTTAAAGTATTAACGAGCGCCACCTTTATAAGAAGTGTTTTTGGGATTTTAACGAAAGTCTTAAAAAAATAGTTTACATTAAAAAAATCAATTAAACAATAAATTCATTGTCCCACATGTATAAATCATTTTTATTTACAATTCTAATTCTTATCATCGTTTCAAGTTGTAAAGAAGAACAAAACCCTTTCCAAATAACCAAACACAATATTGGCTTACTTACAGACTCAACGCAAGTAAAAGATCTTAAAACTATTTACATTAATGATTCTTTGGTAAATTATAACAGTAATGATTTCACAGGGATCATTAACGATATTGATGTTTTTGACAACTATGGAAAAAAACTTTTAAGTATTAGTCCGCGTCAACCAAATGATTCAACCTCATATATACAAAGTGTTCGCATTAATGATAGCCGATTTCAAACAGAAAAAAAACTTTCTATATTAAGCACATTTAAGGACATCAATAACAATTATAAAATAACGAGAATAGATAATTTAATTAACACAATCGTTATAAGCGTTAATGAAATTAATGCGTCATTTACCATTAGTAAAGAAGAATTACCGGCTAATTTACGTTTTGATAGAGCTTTAAAAATTGAAGCCACTCATATCCCTGATAACGCCAAAATCAAATATTTCTTCTTGAATTGGAATAAAACTAAATAGAAATAAACATAATGAATCCATTTATCTCAAAAATATTAATAGATGTTGCTCGTAAAAGAATAGCGTCAAAAAAGGGTTCTAAAGCGATAAGTAATAAAGAGATAATTCCTGTTGTAAACAATCTTCAGGTGGAATTAACTCATGCTGTTCAAGATTATATTTTTATAATTATTGGTGTGTTTTCAGCAGGTTTTGGTTTAAAAGGTTTTTTATTACCAAACAAGTTTATTGATGGCGGAGCGACGGGTATTTCACTACTACTTGGAAACATTACCACACTTGATTTAGGTATATTATTAGTATTAGTAAACCTTCCTTTTTTAATGCTGGCCATTAAAACCATTCATTTAAAATTTGCCATTAAAAGTATCATAGCAATTACGCTATTGGCTATCGTTGTACATTTTGTTAATTATCCCATAATAACAGAAGACAAGTTACTTATTGCCGTTTTTGGTGGTTTCTTTTTAGGATTAGGTATTGGTATGTCTATGAGAGGCGGCAGCGTGATTGATGGCACCGAAGTACTGGCTATTTATTTAAGTCGAAAATTATCTTTAACCATTGGTGATGTTTTACTTCTTATCAACATTATTATTTTTTCGTTTGGCGCCTATATTTTGTCTATTGAGACAGCTTTGTACGCTATCCTAACATATTTAGCTGCGGCTAAAACCGTAGACTTTGTTGTAGATGGTGTTGAAGAATACGTAGGTGTTACTATTATTTCTAACGAGCATAAAGCCATTCGAACGATGCTTATTGAAAAGTTACAACGAGCTTGTACTATATATGCAGGAAAAGGAGGATTTGGCAAACATAAAGAAAGCTATGATAAAGATATTATCTACACGGTGGTTACACGTCTGGAACTAGCAAAATTGCAAACTGAAATAGATAAAATTGACAGAAATGCGTTTATAGTCATGGGCACCGTGAAAGATTTAAAAGGTGGTATGATTAAAAGAAAACCTATGAAAAAAGAATAACATAGTGATGAAAAAATATACCATTCAAAACAACCCTTTTGTTGTACCAACAACAGATGGAAAAATAATCAAAGAACATTTCGGACTGGCTTCTGATGGGAACTCTAAAATAAGCATTGCCCATATGATTGCACCTGCTGGTTGGAGCGAACCATTTCAAACACCTGAATTTGAAGAATACACATTTATCATTAAAGGAAAAAAACAATTTATTATAGAAGAAGAGACGGTTGTATTAGAAGCGGGACAATCTATTAAAATTAAAAAAAATACCAGAGTTCAATATTCTAATCCATTTACAGAACCTTGTGAGTATTTAGCGATTTGCAAACCTGCTTTTTCAATAGACCATGTTAACAGAGAAGATTAATGGCATCTACATTTGTAAAACTTGTCGGTTTAACAATTAATGGTTTAAGTTATATCTCAAAAAGCTACGCAGCAGATAAAGCCCTATCCTTATTTTCGAAACCAAGAAATGGTCAAATCACTAAAATACAGTCTGATTTTTTAAATACATCTATTAAGAAAGTTCTTTATTATAATTCTAATGAGATAATGACCTACCAATGGTCTGGAAATAAACAAACCGTACTGTTGGTTCATGGATGGGAAAGTAATTCCGGAAGGTGGGAACCTCTTATAAATCACTTAAAAGACAAAAACTATAACATTATTTGTTTAGATGCACCTGCTCATGGCAATTCAGGGAGCCCGTATTTCAATGCTATTTTGTTCGCAGAATTCATAAATGAAGCAGCTAAAACCTTTAAACCAGATATCATTATAGGCCATTCGGTTGGCGGTATGGCCACCGTTTTTTTTCAGCATAAATATCGATTAAATAGTTTAAAAAAATTGGTTCTTCTAGGGACACCTTCAGAATTTACAAATGTGTTGAAACAATACACCGATATGCTAAATTATAATCAACGTATTATAAATCAAATAGATGCTATTGTTTTAGAACGCTTTGGGGCACTTCCTGAATCATTTTCTACAGCGTCGTATATTAAAACTATTCATTTAAAAGGTCTAATTATTCATGATGAAGACGATGACATCATTCCTTATAACGATGCGCTCCTTATTAAGAAGAATTATAAAAATAGTGAACTAATAACCACAAAAGGTTTGGGACATTCACTTAATGATAAAACAGTAACATTGCATGTTTCGGAGTTTCTTGAACATTAAACTTCTTATCTTTGTACTATGGAAGAATCCTTAAAACGAATTAATAAATTTTTAAGCGAAGTAGGTTACTGTTCACGCAGAGAAGCAGACAAACTTATTGATGCCGGACGTGTCACTATTAATGGTGAAGTTCCTGAAATGGGAACAAAAATCAGCCAATATGACGTTGTAGCGGTCGACGGAAAACCGATAGAAAACACGAAAGAATCTTTTGTTTATTTAGCGTTTAACAAACCTGTTGGCATTGTTTGCACCACCGATACGTCCGTTGAAAAAGATAATATTATCGATTTTATTAAGTATCCAAAACGCATTTTTCCTATTGGGAGACTTGATAAACCAAGTGAAGGTTTAATTCTTCTTACGGATGATGGTGATATTGTAAATAAAATTCTTCGTGCCAGCAATAATCATGAAAAAGAATACATTGTAAAGGTTGATAAACCTATCTCACAAACCTTTATTGAAAGAATGTCTGGTGGTATACCCCTAACTGAATTAAATCGTACTACCAAAAAATGTAAGGTCGAAAAACTAAGTACTTATGAATTCAAAATCATATTAACACAAGGCTTGAACCGACAAATACGCCGTATGTGCGAATATTTAAATTACGAAGTTGAAACCCTAAAACGTGTTAGGATTATGAATATAAAGCTCGACATGCCATTGGGAGACTATAGAGAATTAACCAAAGAAGAACTAAAAGAACTTAATGTTTTAATTGAAGATTCTACCAAAACTTATAGTGAATCCATTAAAAGAAAAAACAACAAACCTCAATAGATTATGCCAACTATTTCACCTTTTCATTTAGCTATTCCCGTGCACAATTTAACAGAATGCAGAAAATTTTATCGAGACATTTTAGGCTGCGAAGAAGGCCGTAGCAGCGCGAATTGGGTTGATTTTAATTTTTTTGGACATCAATTGGTGATTCATTTTAAACCAAAATCTGTTGAAGTATTGCATACAAATCGTGTAGATGGAAAAGATGTACCTGTACCTCATTTTGGTGTTGTTTTACCTTGGAATGATTTTCAAACCTTTGCAGACCATTTAACATCCAAAAACATTCAATTTGTTATAGAACCTTATATTCGTTTTGAAGGACAAGTGGGTGAACAAGCTACCATGTTTTTTTATGATCCTGCAGGCAATGCTCTAGAATTTAAAGCTTTTAAAGATTTAACTCAACTATTTGCAAAATAAATCTATTGATATCTCCAACTTGTTAAATCGGCATCAGCTGGTGCCGTTTGCAAAATTCGTTTCATGATTTTAGGAACGTACATGCTGTTATAGCGTAATCTAGAAATATAATTTGGATTCTCGTGATCTCCATTCCAACAATGCTCTGCCCTATCCCCGTAATCTACTTCACCTTCGTAATAAGGTTCTGTTGTACTTTCTAAAAAATCCTCCATTAAATACACGGCATTATTTAAATAATAATTATCCATATCACCACAATAAATATGAATTTTACCTCTTAACTTTTCACCTAATTTAGACCAATCGCGCTCTAAAATATATCTTAAATCATAATTTTCTTTCCAATATTCCGCTACCTCATGATTTATTTTTCCAGACATTTTATCCCAAAGCCTAACAGGATAACCATCTTTTCCTTGAGGAGAATAAGTAGCTTCCCAAATATCAAACTGCCCACCCGACCTCGAATTATCTCCTAAAACCAATTCTAAATGATTAGTTTCTCTTACGGTTGAACTAATATTCCCTAAATAATCTCTATGATCAGGTACCTCAATTTTTTTATGATTACTTTTAGAATAATAGGCGTTTTCCTGTTCATAAATATTTGTCAAACAATACGCCCTAAAATCAATAGGATCAGGACATGCAGCAAAGCATCCATTATATTCTTCAGGGTATGTAACTTGGACAGCTAAAGCTTCCCAACCACCTGTTGAACCACCATACAAAAACCGAGACCAACCTTCGCCTTGTCCTCTAAAAAGTTTTTCTATATATGGTATAAGTTCATACGTTAAGGCATCCCCATATGGGCCTTGATTAGCAGAATTAACGGCATAAGAATCATCATAATAAGGAGTTGGATGTTGAATCTCTATAATTAAAAACCTTGGAAAATCTGGTTCATTCCATCTTTTGTAAAAATTATAAGCTTCTTGCTGATCAATGATATTATATTCGTTAACATGAAATCTCTCTGAATAATCAGGCTCTAAGTTTTCATCTGGCGGCACCGTTCTAAACCCTCCAAAATCTGAAGGGAAATGTCCTTGAAAAACCATCAACGGGTATTTAGCCTCAGGATGCTCATTAAATCCTTTTGGCAAAAGAATATGTGCTCCAAGATATATATCTCGTCCCCAAAACTCTGAAAGCAATTCAGACTTCATTTTAATATGTTTGACCCACTCCGTATCTTTAGGTTCTTCAATCTTCGGAATTACATTATTTAAAACAATATTAAATGATTGAATACCCTTATCGGAAATAGAAATTTTAATTGGTGTGCTATATAAATTACCTGGAGATGTATTCCAGTGCTGTCCTTCCCCATTATCCATGGGTAATTTTACTTGATGTCCCGTTGATAAATTAAATGTTTCATAGGTATGCAAAACGGCTTGCACATAATACGATCCCGGTTTAATTTTGGATAATTGATCATAAGGAAATCCAAAAACAGAATCATCAAAATTCTTAGCTTGTTCTCCAGTCCAATTTTCAACATTCAAGCCAAAAATTGGTTGTGCATTTAAACCTTCACTAACTTGAAAACGAGGTTCGGAATCATCATTGTCCGCAAGTATTAACAAAAGTCTACCATCAAAGTTTTGATGGGATAAACTATCCGATAAATTAACGTTTAAAAAAAGTTTAGTTTGCAATTCTGTCTTGCAGTTGCATAGAGAAAGACATAAGAGAATCATTACCCATTTTAAATATTTCATAATGATATAAAATTTTTAAAAAGGTAGTTAATTAATATGAAATTAAAAACATCTAATTTTCTTAGTAAATTATTTACGTAGATGTTGCCTCTCTCTTGCTAATAAGGTGTTTTTTAAGAGCATAGCAATGGTCATTGGCCCAACGCCACCAGGAACCGGCGTTATAAAACTTGCTTTTTTACTAACATTTTCAAAATCAACATCACCCGTAATAACATAACCTCGAGGTGCAGAATCGTCAGCAACTCTTGTAATACCAACATCAATAATTACAGCATCATCTTTTACCATTTCGGCTTTCAAAAAGTTTGGCACTCCTAAAGCTGAAATAATAATATCTGCTTGTGATGTAATTTGAGTTATGTTTTTCGTGTGACTATGGGTTAACGTAACCGTTGAATTTCCCGGAAATCCTTTTCTACCCATTAAAATACTCATTGGGCGACCTACAATATGGGAACGACCAATAACGACCGTATGTTTTCCTTTAGTTTCAACATCGTATCGATCTAACAATTCTAAAATTCCAAAAGGAGTTGCTGGAATAAACGTGGACATATCTAAGGCCATTTTACCAAAGTTGGTTGGGTGAAAACCATCAACATCCTTATCAGGATTTACCGCCAATAAGACTTTTTGAGTATCGATTTGCGGAGGCAAAGGCAATTGAACAATATAACCATCAATTTCGTCATTATTGTTAAGTTCTTCAATTTTATCTAGCAGTTCAATTTCACTTGTTGTATTCGACATTTTAACTAAGGTTGACTCAAATCCTACGCGTTCACAGGCTTTTACCTTACTACCAACATATGTTAAACTCGCACCATCATTTCCAACAATAATAGCCCCTAAATGAGGTACTTTTTCACCTCGGTCTTTCATTTTTTTTACCTCAGCAGCGATTTCATTTTTAATATCGTTACTAACTTTTTTTCCGTCTAAAATTGTCATATGTGGTATGTTATGTTTTATTTATAAGCTTTAATTAACGCATATTTTGCATCATCTGCATCATTTTCTTACCGCCACCACCTTGCATCATTTTCATCATTTTACTCATTTGATTAAATTGCTTTAACAACTGATTGACTTGCTGCACTGATGTTCCTGAACCTTTCCCAATACGCTTTTTTCTGCTGGCATTAATAATTGATGGATCTGTTCGTTCTTTAGGTGTCATGGAATGAATAATGGCTTCAATACCTTTAAATGCATCATCATCAACATCTACATCTTTTAGCATTTTTCCAGCACCAGGAATCATACCCATCAAATCTTTCATATTCCCCATTTTCTTGATTTGCTGAATTTGCTTTAAGAAATCATCAAACCCAAACTGGTTTTTGGCTATTTTCTTTTGAAGCTTTCTAGCTTCTACTTCATCAAACTGCTCTTGCGCACGTTCTACCAAAGACACCACATCACCCATACCAAGAATACGGTCTGCCATACGTGATGGATAGAACACATCGATAGCTTCCATTTTTTCACCTGTACCAATAAACTTAATAGGCTTATTAACTACAGATTTTATTGAAATAGCGGCCCCACCACGAGTATCACCATCTAATTTGGTAAGAATAACACCATCAAAATTCAACACATCATTAAAAGACTTCGCTGTATTTACGGCATCTTGACCTGTCATTGAATCAACCACAAATAATGTTTCCTGTGGTTGTATGGCCTTATGAATATTAGATATTTCGGTCATCATCACCTCATCAACAGCTAAACGACCAGCGGTATCTATAATAACCACATTAAACCCATTGGCTTTGGCGTGAGCAATACCAGCTTTAGCTATAGCAACGGGATCTGTGTTTCCTTTATCACTAAAAACCTCAACATTAATTTGTTCTCCAACAATATGTAATTGATCTATCGCAGCAGGACGATACACATCACAAGCTACTAATAAAGGCTTTTTTGTTTTTTTGTTTTTAAGATAATTGGCTAGCTTACCAGAAAACGTTGTTTTACCTGAACCTTGTAAACCAGACATTAAAATGATACTCGGATCTCCTGAAAGATTTATACCTTCAGCATCGCCCCCCATAAGTTCAGTTAATTCGTCTTTAACGATTTTAACCATTAACTGACCGGGCTGTAATGTCGTCAATACATTTTGCCCAAGTGCTTTTTCTTTTACTTTGGTCGTAAAATCTTTGGCTATTTTAAAGTTAACATCGGCATCTAAAAGAGCTCTTCTTACCTCTTTTAAAGTTTCTGCAACATTAACTTCTGTTATACTTCCATGCCCTTTTAATACATGTAATGCTTTATCTAACTTATCGCTTAAATTATTAAACATAGTTCCTCTTCTTATTTTAAGTTGCGCAAATTTAAGGATTTGAAGTGTATTATAGAAGTAACGAAGAATAAAAAAATTGAATAAAAAAAGGCTGCTAAATCTTATGATTTAACAGCCTGTATAAAGGAAATTTAAATAACTAACCTAACCAACCGAATTTATGAAAATCCTCCTTTATAGTTTATTTCTTTTCTAATACTAATATTCTTTCTATGGTTCCTGTTGAACTTAAATCTTTTAATTCAATTCTATTTTCATTTATTTCAACAATTTTCCATCTATGATTTAAGTCATCAAATGGTGCTTCAATACCATAATTCATTGCAAGAAATAACCCATTTGCTCTGAAAGCTAACCACGCCCCATCAATAATTCCAAAATTTGGATCGGTTACTTTAATATAACCACTTTCTAGGAATTCTATTGTGTACATAAAAAATTCTTCGGTCTTATTAACATCATTATCTTGATATAAGGCAACTTCCCATAAA
The DNA here is from genome assembly GCF_057126245.1 of Yeosuana sp. Taxonomy (NCBI): domain Bacteria; kingdom Pseudomonadati; phylum Bacteroidota; class Flavobacteriia; order Flavobacteriales; family Flavobacteriaceae; genus Yeosuana; species Yeosuana sp. The sequence goes on from NZ_DBNGMQ010000063.1 coordinate 14,176, forward strand.
CCATCAATTAATATTCCATCAATATAATTTAAATCATCATCTACATCAATACAATGTCTCTCTAAAACCATCTTATTATCTCTGTTTCCTAATGATTCTAATTTTATTAATCCTGGTTCTAAGAAGGTAACAAACCATTGTAATTGTAAATTAGGTCTTCCATCTAATTGAATTTGCAATACAAACCCATCTGAATTTACAGGTAACACATTATAAGTACCTTCTACAAACTCTCCATTTACTCTCATTTTAACAACATTATCTGATAAGAATTTTAAAGGTGTACCTATATACTCTTTTTCATTATCTGTACCATCAACACTTAAGCGAGCAACTCTCCAGAAACATTCTTGTAAATAATTTTCTATTCTTTCTTTAGTAATATTAAAAACAACCTCACAGTTTTTCTTTAGTATCATTCTGTTACCTCCAGCTTGGTAAAATTTAATTCTACCAGGACCTAAATCGTAAACAAACCATTCTAATGTAAAGTCAACTAAATTATCAAACTCTAATTTTATTAAAGCTCCATAATCTGTTACTCTAGTTGTCCAAGTTCCGATTAATAAGTCGCCTGTTCTAGAACGGATTTTTACAACATTATCTTCGAAAAATTTAATAGCGTACTCTTCATATTGTTCAATTAAATTATCTTCATTTCTTTCAAAATCATAAACAATCCAAGGACAAGTCATTAACAGGTTATCCAAACGCTCTTTTGTGAAATCAGTGTCGTGATAATCATTATCGTCATCTTCATCACAGGCATCTTTCGCTTGTTCAATGGTTGACTGTAATTCTTGGTTATTATTTACAATAATTTCAGAACCATCAGCTAATACCATGGTTATTGGAAAATTAATACTGGCTAAAAATTCTGAATTTTTAACACGCTTTAAAAAAAGGTGTAATGCTCTATCATTTTCAATAGTAATAACATCTATTACCTGAAAAGCAGTATCATATACTGAAAACGAAATTGGATATTGAAAATCGATGCATTCTATATCGTCATCTTCTTCATTTTCACCTTTACATTGTTGAATTAACTCGGCTAAATCCGCACGATTATTAATAATAATTTCTTCATAATCTGATAAAACAATAGTAATAGGGAAAATAATATCCAAATTATCATCATCATATTCAAACTCATCAAAAATGGCTTTAATAACACTATAATCATCTTTAGAATCGATTGTGATTTCAACGCCATTTACAATAACTGTAACAGGTAATTCAATAGATAAACAACTTGCGTTGTCAATAATATTATCATCAGAACCATCCATTACAGATGTCGCACTCATTAAACTTGTAAGTTGTAACGTTGCTGTAAGAGCCTCCCCTTCGGCAGGCTCTGTTATATCAACAACTTCTTCTTGACAAGACATAAACATTAAAAGGGCAAAAAAAGGAAGTAGTAATAAATTTTTCATAACAATTTTTTTTAGTTTAACACGGGACATTTTGTATATAAAACAATTAAAACCTAAAAATCCCTACCCCTATTTGCTTTTTTTTTATTTTAGTGCCACCAATCACCAATAATAATGGGGAAACAACTGCATGAAAATATTTGCGAAGAACATATTTTTTCTTCCATTTTTAAAAAATACTCTAAAGATTTACACAACTTTCTATATTATAAGTTTGGTGAATTATTCAACCCTAAAGACAAAGTACAAGAAGCGTTTATAAAATTATGGGAACATTGCAGTGAAATAAAACCAGATAAAGCCAAAAGTTTTTTATTCACTACCGCAAATAATTTAATGCTTAATGAAGTGGCTCATCAAAAAGTAGTTTTAAAACATCAGCAAACTAAACCAAAATCTTACACCAATGAAAATCCTGAGTTTTTAATGCAGGAAGATGAATATATGCAAAAGCTTCAAAAAGCGCTTTCTGATTTAACAGAAGCCCAACGCGTTGCTTTTATGATGAACCGTGTTGAAGGAAAACGTTTTAAAGAAATTGCAGAAATTTTAGATATCTCTACAAAAGCAGTTGAAAAACGTATTTATGGCGCTTTAGAAAAATTACGCAAGCACATTAAAGAATTGTAAACTTAAATTTCGGTTTACTATAAATTAAAGTCGAAATATTTATAAATGAAATAAAGAATGAATCATTTAATGCAGTAATTAAAATATTGATTATCTCATTTATTCTAATAATTATTGGTTTTTTATTTGATATAGGAGAAAGAGTTCCTAACATATGGATTAACATATTTGAAATATTGGTTATGGCTGGAGTCATATTTGTTATCATTACTACGATTTACTTAATAGTGGTAACTTTAAAAAGGCTTGTGCACAACATAAAAAGGTGTAAACAAATTTATTTTTATAATAAGGGTAGGAAAAAATATAAATTAACTGTTATATAGTTGTATAAGAAATCATGAAAAGAGAAAATTTAATATCAAAATGGTTGGATAATGATCTAAATGATCAAGAACTTGAAGCATTTAAAAAGCTTGAAGATTATGATGATATAGTTAAAATATCTAATGGCGTGAAGGCTTTTAAGGCTGACGATTTCGACGCATCAAAAGAACTTGATGGTGTTTTAAACACTATTCATTCTACCAAAAAGCAAACGCATTGGTTAAAGCCCATGTTACGTGTTGCAGCTATTCTTGCTATATGTTTTAGTTTGTATTATTACACAACTACTATTGATACTGCCATATCCACTGCATTGTCTGAAAAAACAACCATTGAGCTACCAGATGCCTCAACGGTATCTCTTAATGCCAAAACGTTTTTAGTATATAATAAAAAATCTTGGAAAGATGAGCGAAGTGTAGAGCTTGAAGGAGAAGCGTTTTTTAAAGTTGCTAAAGGGTCTTCGTTTAGTGTTATTACTAAATCTGGAAAAGTCACTGTATTTGGCACACAATTTAATGTTAAACAACGTAATCGTTATTTTGAAGTTATTTGCTACGAAGGTGTTGTTGGAGTAACCTTCAACGCACAACTCTCAAAACTAAAAGCTGGAGACAGTTTTTTAATTATTGATGGGAAATTTATTACTAAAGAAAAAGAAAATAAATCAACACCTTCGTGGTTAAATAATGAAAGTCAGTTTAAAAGTTTACCGTACAGAGAAGTTTTAGAAGAATTTGAAAGACAATTTAACGTAACTTTTAAATCTGAAAACATTGATACCAACCAACTCTTTACAGGCAGCTTTGGTCATAACAATATAGAAATTGCATTAAAATCCATTACCTTACCCTTACATTTAACCTATAGTAAAACTAATAATACTATTACACTTAAACGTGAGTAGAAAAGGACAACTTCCTGTTATTATTATTTTGTTTTTTTTGAATATTGCGACCTTAAATGCGCAATCAACTCAAAAAGAAAGACAACCACTTACTACCGTTTTAAAAGTTCTTGAAAGCACATTTAATATTAGTTTTTCTTATGTAGATGCAACGATAAACGATATTAAGGCCACATTACCCGCGTCAACTTCAACTTTAATAGATGCTTTAAACATCCTAAAATCTGAAACAAACCTTGACTTTGAAATTTTAGATGAAAGATTTATTGTTATAAAAGCTATTGAAAATAATTCAGAGTCATTAAAAACTCAAAGGTTAGAAGAAGTGGTTGTCACCAATTACCTTACTAAAGGTATTTCGAAGCTCAATGATGGAACAACCACTATAAAACCAGATGCTTTTGGAATCCTCCCCGGTCTAATTGAACCCGATATTTTACAAACTATCCAAGCTATTCCAGGGGTTTTAAGCATTGACGAAACGGTTTCAAATATTAATGTAAGAGGTGGCACTCACGACCAAAACTTATTTCTTTGGGATGGTATAAAAATGTATCAATCTGGTCATTTTTTCGGATTAATTTCTGCTTTTAATCCGTATACAACCAAACAGGTTAATGTATCAAAAAACGGTACAAGAGCTAAATATGGTGACGGTGTTTCTAGTGTTATTGATATGCAACTTTCAGATAAGATTGATAATGAATTTAAAACCGGAGCAGGGTTTAATTTGATTAATGGAGATGCCTATGCCAAAATTCCACTTTCAAAAAAAACTGAACTGCAAGTCTCTACAAGGCGTTCTATAACGGATTTAATTATCACACCTACTTATGATCAGTATTTTAAACGTATTTTCCAAGATACAGACTTAACAAATACCAATGATAACAGGAATTCTATTTCTCAAAATGAAGATTTCTATTTTTATGATATTACCGCCAAGTTTTTATATGATATTACTTCAAACGATAAAATCAGAGTTCATTTTTTAAATGTAAACAATGATTTAAAATATGATGAGCAATCTACCATTAATGATGCTAATGAAGCCTTAAACAGTAAATTGTCGCAACAAAACCTTGCCTTGGGAGTCACTTATACAAAAAAATTAAACGACCGTTTATCAACCACTGCCCAAGTCTATATTTCAAAATATAATTTAGAGGCAACCAATTATGATGTGTTAAACAATCAACGTTTAATTCAGGAAAATGAAGTGAATGATGGTTCAGCTAAATTAGACATCAATTATAATGCTAACCACAACTTAAAAATTAATGGTGGCTATCAATTTTCTGAAATTGGGGTTAGCAACCTTGAAGATGTTAACAACCCCATTTTTAGAAGTTATATTAAAGAAGTTATACGCAGTCATGCTATTTATGCAGAAAGCTCACTTATTTCAAATAATGCAAACACCAATTTAAAACTTGGTTCACGAATCAATTACTTCCAGAAATTCAACATGATTTTAGTAGAACCGAGACTCAGTTTTAGTCAACGTTTTTTAAATAATTTCAGATTTGAGGTTTTAGGTGAATTAAAAAGTCAAACCACATCTCAAATTATTGATTTACAGAATGACTTTTTAGGCATTGAAAAACGCCGCTGGATTTTGTCAAATAATAACGATATTCCCGTTATTAAAAGTAAGCAAATCTCTTCTGGTATTTATTATAACAAAAATAAACTGCTTATTAGTGCAGAAGCGTATTTAAAACATGTTGAAGGCATTACAACTAGAAGTCAAGGTTTTCAAAACCAATATCAGTTTATAAATGCTATAGGAGATTACCAAATTAAAGGTGTTGACCTTTTGATAAACAAACAATTTAGCACTATTGTAAGCTCATGGCTTAGTTACTCTTTTAGTAAAAATGATTATACGTTTAATACCTTAAACGATGGGCAATCTTTTCCTAACAATACCGATATTAGGCATGCACTCACATTGGCAGGTACCTACACCTATAAAAACATTAAGTTTGCATTAGGACTTAATTGGCATAGTGGAAAACCAAACACTATTCCTGTATTAAATAACGAAGTGATCGATAGTCGTATTAATTATGAATTACCAAACAGCTCTCGATTAAAAGATTATTTACGCACTGATTGTTCGGCAACCTACAAATTTAATGTGTCCAATAATACAGTGGCTACCATAGGTGCTTCTATTTGGAACCTTACCAATAAAAGGAACATCATTAATTCCTATTATACCTTAGACAACCAAAACATAGTTAGTAAAGTTGAGAATCTATCTTTAGGTATTACGCCAAATGTAAGTTTCAGATTGCAATTTTAATCTAATATCTTTATATTTATAGAGTTACACAGATTATGATTAACCAACCAATATGTCTTATTATGAAAACTGAAACACATCCCATTACATTTAAAATTATTATTATAACGCTTTTTAGCATTAGTATAGTTGCGAGTTTACAATCCTGTAAATCTGACAAAAAACAAAACAAAATAGAAGATTCTCCCTTTGTGAAAGAGAATGTTATTAATATCCTTACTGAAGGTATGGATTTCCAAATGGCTGATACCATAACTTCAGGATGGAATACATTTAAATATAAAAATGCTTCAACACAGACACACTTTTTTCTTATAGACAAATACCCTGAGGCTATAACTTTAGATAGCGTTAAAGCTCGCGTTTTACCACCTTTTGATAAGGGCATGAAACTTATTAACGAAGGTAATGCAGAAGCCGGTTTTGCTGAATTTGGAAATCTTCCAAATTGGTTTATGGAAATGAAAAATTTAGGAGGATCTGGTTTAATATCTCCAGGTCTTGTTGCTGAAACAACTCTAAAGCTTGATCCTGGATATTACATAATAGAATGTTATGTAAAAATGAGTAATGGAGTTTGGCATACCTCCATGGGAATGGCGAAAGAGGTAATCGTTTCTGAAACAAATTCTGGAAATATGGAGCCTAAAGCTGATATTGAAATTGCTATCTCAAGCACAGATGGTATTACATTTAATGATTCTATAAGTAAAGGAAACCACTGCTTTTCTGTTTTTTATAAAGATCAGATTGCACATGAAAACTTTATAGGTCATGATATTAATCTGGCGAAAATAGATGGCAATGCTGATTTAGATGAAATTAATAGTTGGATGGATTGGTCTAACCCAAAAGGTCTCATTGAACCGGCACCCATAGGAATAACGTTTTTAGGTGGTGTAAATAACATGTCGGCAGGTGATACCGGTTATTTTACTGTAAATCTTGACCCAGGTCGTTATATATTGATATCAGAAGTACCAAATCCAGTAAGTAAAAACATGCTAAAAACATTTACAGTCTCAGATTAATTAACCATAAATGTTATGAAACTAATAAAAAAAGAAAATATCAATCAAGATGTTTTTGATTTATACGATGATTATGCTCACAACAAAATAGACAGACGTCAGTTTGTTGAAAAACTATCCCTTTACGCTATTGGCGGATTAACTGTATCATCGCTCTTAAGTTTTATAACACCCAATTATGTTGATATTTTTTTAGTTAAACCAGACGATGAACGCATCGACTCTGAATACATTACCTATGATTCTCCAAAAGGTGGAGGCACCATTAAAGGTCTTTTATCAAAACCGAATGATAGCAAAACAAAGTTTCCAGGCATTATAGTGGTGCATGAAAATCGTGGTTTAAACCCTTATATTGAAGATGTAGGAAGACGCGCAGCGGTTGATGGTTTTATTACGCTAGCCCCAGATGCTTTAACGCCACTTGGTGGTTACCCAGGAAATGATGATGACGGACGAGCATTACAGCGCCAGCGCGACCGTAATGAGATGCTTGAAGATTTTATAGCAGCTTTTAACTATTTAAAATCTCATGAAAATTGTGACGGTAACATAGGTGTCGTCGGTTTTTGTTTTGGCGGCTGGATTGCCAATATGATGGCTGTTAAAGTTCCTGATCTTAAAGCGGCCGTACCGTTTTATGGTGGTCAACCATCTGCGGAAGAAGCAGCGCAAATAAAAGCGCCTTTATTATTGCAATATGCAGGTTTAGATACGCGCGTCAATGCTGGTTGGCCAGCTTATGAGATAGCTTTAAAAGAAAATAACGTTAAACACACGGCTTATATATACCCTTATGTTAATCATGGGTTTCATAACAATACGACGCCGCGATATGATGAAGCCGCTGCCACTTTAGCTTGGGAACGTACGATTGCGTTTTTTAAAGAGATATTAAGGTAGGTATACATAATTATTGCCTTTGTAAAACATTTCAATCAACTTCGTTTAACATTAGATTTAAAGTATTAAAACGATTTTATAGCAAATAGTTAAACGACACTAAAAATCATTCAATCAACCCCTTAACCTCATTAAAATCCAAACCGCCATAATTACCAGAACTCATTAATAGCAAAGCTTTATTTTTAAAATCTTGTGAAAATAAGAAGTTTTTAAAATCGTCTGGGTTGGTGTAAATAATTAAATCGTCACGTTCAAACGCATTAGCTATTTGCTCAGGTGTTACTTTGTCTAACTTTTTAATTTCTACCGCATGTGGTGAGTAAAACACAACAGCGACATCGGCAGCATCAAGAGCGCCCTTATATTCCTTTAAAAATTCAGCATTTAAACTGCTGTAGGTATGCAATTCTAAGCAAGCAACCACTGTTCTTTCTTGGTATTGCTCTTTCATTGCTTTGGTCGTCGCTTCTACTTTACTTGGTGAATGCGCAAAATCTTTATAAGCGACACTATTTTCGCTTTCAGCAATTTTTTCTAAACGCTTACTAGCGCCTTTAAAACTAGCAATGGCTTCGTAAAAATCGACTTCATCAATGCCCATATGTTGACAAATCCATTTAGCACCTGCCAAATTATTTAGGTTATGAGCACCAAATACTTCGATGGGTAAAGGTCCTTCCGTCGTTTCTAAAAGTGTTTGTCCGTTTTCAACAGTATATTTTGCAGTGTGGTACGGTAGTTTTCTTATAGTGTTTTCCGAGGCTTCTACCACACGCTTTACCTCCGGGTCTTCTTCATTATAGGTAATACTACCACCATTTACGATGGAATCTACAAAAATGCGAAACTGTTCTACATAATTATCGTAGGTTGGAAATACGTTAATATGATCCCAGGCGATACCACTTAACAAGGCAATATTAGGTTTGTATAAGTGAAATTTTGGTCGCCTGTCTATAGGAGAACTTAAATATTCATCGCCTTCTAGAACAATAAAATCATTGTCATCAGTCAGTTTCACCATGACATCAAAACCTTCAAGTTGAGCGCCAACCATATAATCGACATCCCTGTCGTGATAATGCATCACGTGCAAAATCATTGATGTAATAGTCGTTTTTCCATGACTCCCACCAATCACCACGCGGGTTTTATTTTTAGACTGTTCGTATAAAAATTCCGGATAGCTATAAATTTTTAGACCTAAGTCTTGCGCTTTAAGCAATTCTGGATTATCGGCTTTGGCGTGCATTCCTAAAACAACGGCATCTAACTGGTCTGTTATTTTTTCTGGAAACCAGCCAAACGATTCTGGTAAAAGACCTTTAGCTGATAATCTGGATTTTGAAGGTTCAAAAATTTCGTCGTCACTTCCTGTAACCTTGTAACCTTTGTTATATAAAGCAATGGCCAGATTGTGCATAGCACTACCACCAATGGCTATAAAATGTACATTCATAAACTTATTTTGAATGGTAAAGATACTAATTGCTTTACTATTTTTTAAAAGGAATCGTGTTTTCTGCGTTAGGGATTGAACGGCCTGTTTGATCTCTTTTTTGATACAAAAAGTAAAAAAAGCGATTAGTGAAAGCCGGTCCTAAGAGGTAACCTGTCTGACGGCAGGCAGGCGACCAAATATTACAAATTTAAAATCTTTTCTTTTTCTTTTTTGAAAGGCTTTATTTCGGGAAGTTCGGATAATGCTAAATCGATATATTTAAGTGCTTCTCCTTTATTTTTTTTATGCAAGTAGATTTGCGCCAATCGATAATGAGCCCAAGCCTTGGGTACACCATCTCTAGACGTGTAATTTTTAAGATAGGTTTGCAGGCAGATTTCTCCTTTTTGTAACTCTACATTATATTCTGCTGCCACCTTGCCAATTTGATAATGTAGTGCATTTCGTTGATAATTTTTTTGAGTTTCTTCTATGTTTTGAATGGCTTTTTGGGGTTGATCTTCACTTTCGTAAAAACTGGTAAGTTTATTAAAACAAGTGATGGAACCTCCTTCTTTGATTGCTTTTATATAATAGGTTTCGGCTAATTCTTGATCGTTATCATATTCATAAATATACCCTTTAGCCAAATAACCATCCACTTTTGAAAGCGTTTCTAACTCGTTAGCATATTTTAACGATTGACTCTTACTTCCTCCAAAAATACCTGGCAATTGCATATACAATTCTACCAGAGCCCAACGGGCATCAATGTGTTTAGAATCCAAATCGGCGGCTTTTAAAAAGGCATTTTTAACATCACCAATAATTCCTAAAGCGCTTATTTTACTCACCGAAAGTGCTTTCATGCCTAAAGCGCCACCATATTTATATTGATAATTAGCACTGCTAGGATTTACATCGACAAGTTTTTTGTATGCATCAATGGCAGGGTCCCAATTTTCTTGAAAACCATAAGCATCGCCTAATAATTCTATAGCGCTTAAATCTTTAGCATTATTTTTAAGATGCTTTAGAATCACTTTTTCTGCTTTTATATATTCTTTTTTTTGAAAAAGCGTATCCACTTCGGTCAATAAAGATTGACTAAAACTAAACAATGGAACAAAAAGAAGTAATAAAAATTTATTCATATTCTGAGAGCGAAAATACAAAATTAAAAAATCAAGGATACTTTAAAAGTATTAACTTAAGCATTCAAACGAATATTATTAATTCAATATTACATTTTGGAACAACTTTTGAAAGTTATTATTATATAATTTTTACTAAATGAAAAAGGCACTATCTATTTTATTCATCATTTTAATAGCTAATTTTTGTTCAGCCCAAGACGCTACCTATAGCAAACTGTGGAAGCAAGTTGAACAATTTGAAATGGATGGGTTACCCAAATCAGCCCTAAAAATTGTAGAAGAGATTTCAAAACAAGCTGAAAAAGAGAACAATCCATCACAACAAATTAAAAGCATGATTTACAAAAGTAAATTTGCTTTAGTTTTAGAAGAAGATGCACAACTCAGTATTGTTAATAATTTTAAAACTGAAATTACCTCCAGTGAATTTCCTAAAAAAAATATTCTTGAAAGCCTATTAGCGAACTTGTATTGGCAATACTTTCAACAAAACCGGTATAAGTTTTACAACAGAACTAAAACAAATGAAAAAGTTGATCCGACCGACTTTAGAACCTGGGATTTACAAACCTTATTTGATGAGACGCATCTGCTTTTTAAGAAGTCTTTAGAAAACGGATTGATGCTCCAATTAGAGCCTTTAGGTAACTATGATGATATCTTAATTCTCGCAAAAGACTCTAAAAGGTATAGACCCACATTATTTGATTTTTTAAATTATCTGGCCTTAGATTTCTATAAAACGAACGAATCTAGTATTACAAAACCAGCTTACAAGTTTGAAATTGATAAGCCTGAATTTTTGGCTGAATCAAAAGCATTTTCAACTTTACATATTGAATCAAAAGATTCTACTTCATTACAACTACGTGCTTTAAAAATTTATCAAGATATAATTGCCTTTCATCTAAAAGACAAACAGTCATTTGCGTTGACTGATGCCAACATTCAACGCTTAAAATTCGTAAATGAACATGGAACATTCGTTAATAAAGAGACGTTGTTTTTAAACACGCTTAAATCTGAAAGCGAAGACATGGCTAATAATGAGTTATCTGGCTTATATGATTTTGAAATCGCCTCGTTTTTTTATAAACAAGGCCTAAATTATCGTTCTGAAAATAACGATAGCACACGTTGGAAAATCAAAGAAGCCATAGATATTTGTAATCGTGTTATTTCACAATTCCCTAAAAGTTTAAGTGCTAAAAAATGTGCTACTTTAAAAAATCAAATTGAACAACAGACGCTTCAAATTACGACTGAAGAATTTTTACCAATACAAACAAATAGCCGTTTATTAATAACCTACAAAAACTTAGATGCGCTTTATCTCAAGACCTATAAATTATCTGAAAAAGAGTTTCAAAAATTCAACAAACTTTACAACGAGGTAGAACAATTAGCCTTTATTAAAAAACTAGATATTTACAAAGAATGGTATACGACTTTAAAGAATGAAGGCGATTACCAAACGCATTCAACCGAAATTTTAGTTCCAAAACTAGACAATGGCAGATTTTTAATCTTCGCGTCTCCAACAATTAGCAACAAAGGCGCTTCTGCTTTTAGCACTGTTCAGATTACTAATTTAGCATTGGTTGAAACGAGTAATCAAAGTCAGCATATTTTTCAAATTATAAACAGGAATAATGGCGCCCCTGTTGCAAATGCTAATGCAAGCCTTAAGTTTAATCAATATAATTCTAAAAGTACATACTCTGAAAATTTCAAATCCAACTCAAGAGGCGAAATACGCATTAAAAAAGACAACGACCGTTATAGAAATTTGTCCATAGAAGTAAAAGCCAATAAAGACACGGCTGTTTTTGGTAACTATTACATTAGTCAACTATATAAGAAAACGAAAGAAGAAACATCTTATAAATCCTTTTTATTCACCGACAGAAGTATTTACAGACCAGGACAAACAGTCTATTTTAAGGGCATTGCCATGAGAACCAACGATGGTAAATCTGAAGTTTTGGTAAATCACAAAATGACTGCTGTGCTATATGATGTTAACGACCAAGACCTTAAAGAACTGGATTTAATAACGAATGAGTATGGCTCTGTATCCGGAGAATTTATAGTGCCAAATTCCGGATTAACGGGTCAATATTATATTGAATTCGATTCAGAAACTGAAGATTTATTTACGGATTACTATTTTTCAGTTGAAGAATACAAGCGTCCAAAGTTTGAAACTAAGTTCTATCCTGTTACCAACACCTATAAAGTCAACGATTCTGTAACTGTAAAAGGAAACGCTTTGGCCTATGCGGGTAGTAATATTACAGATGCTAAAGTAGTTTATAGAGTTCATCGAAAAGTACAATATCCAAGATGGTATTATTGGTACCGACCGTCTTTTTCCAGAGAGTCTCAAGAGATTACGCATGGTGAAAGCATTACTAATAGCGAAGGAGAATTTGAAATCATCTTTAAAGCGCTGCCCGATCAAAGTGTCGACAAAAATAATTTACCCGTTTTTAACTATGAAATTACCGCGGATGTTACTGACCTAAATGGCGAAACCAAAAGCACTACAACCATTGTAAATGTTGGTTATCACGCTTTAGTCGCTAACATGTATATTGAAAACAAATTAGATAAAACAAAAAAAGACCATCAACTCACGATTGACACCAAAAACCTCAACGGTGAATTTACTCCTGCAAAAGGCGCTATAAAAATCTATAAACTAAAAGCTCCTAATTCTGTATTAAGAATCAGACCTTGGGCGACTCCCGATTATCAGGAGTTTACTGAAGACAACTTTAAAACCCTGTTTCCACACGATGCTTATAAAGATGAGCATGATCCCAATAACTGGAAAAAAGGTACATTGGTTTTTAAAAAAAACTTCGATACCAATAACTCAAAAACATTAGACTTAGGAAACATAAAACGATGGGAATCTGGACAATATCTAATCACTTTAGAAAGTAAAGATAAATTCGGTCAGTTGATTAAAGACGAGATTAAAACAACCTTATATAGTCATGATGACAAATCAATATCCGATAATCAATTATTCAGCATAACAACTGATAAAGCTAATTACAAATCTGGAGAAACAGCCATTATTACGTTTGCTTCGGCTGCAGAAAATTTGAATATTACCATAACTGTTGAGAAAAACCATAAGGTTATTAACACCTATATTCTTCATCTTAATAACAACAAAAAAACCATTACGGTTCCCGTAACTAACAGCGATATTGGCGGTTTTGCAGTAAATTATAGTTTTGCGGCGTTTAATAGTTTTCAATCAGGTACGGAGATTATTTCGGTTCCCTACCCGAACGCTCAACTAGACATTGAAACTATCACCTTTAGAGATAAATTACAACCCGGAACGAATGAAACTTGGAGTTTTAAAATTAAAGGTCCGCAAGGTGATAAAGTATCTGCAGAATTATTAGCAAGTATGTATGATGCGTCGCTCGACCAGTTTACATCGCATTCTTGGAGTTTTAACCCAATTTACCAGCCAACATATGATTCATATAACCAAAGTAATGCTAACAGAAGCTTTGGAACAAAACACTTTAGAGTATATAATGAAAGAACATACTACAACTACAAACAACAAAACTATGATGCCTTAAATTGGTTTGGGTTTTATTTTGGAAGGCAAAATATAATGATTAGAGGCGCTTCAAATGTAAAGAGCGTGTTAAGTGCCAAAATATCTGGAATTTCTACTGTTGAAGACGATATGGAAGTTGAAGAAACTGCTAATTTTTTAGAAGATGGCGCTGCCTTAGATGAAGTTGTGATGGTTGGTTATGGAGAAAAGAATTCAGAAGATAAAGAGTTTAATAAAGATTCTAATTTCAACAACATTAAAATCCGTAAAAACCTTCAAGAAACAGCCTTTTTCTTTCCTCAGTTACAAACTGATAAAGATGGAAATGTAAGTTTTAGTTTTACTACACCAGAAGCCTTAACCCAATGGAAACTGCAATTATTAGCACACACCAAAACAATGGAAAGTGCTACTAAAACCTTGACAGCAGTAACGCAAAAAGAATTGATGATTATCCCCAATGCACCTCGTTTTTTGCGTCAAGGTGACCAAATAACCATCAGTACAAAAATTTCAAATCTTACAGAAAATCAATTATCTGGTCAAGCTATTTTACTATTAACTGATGCCATTTCTGAAAATACGATCGACGCAAAACTTGATAATTTAAACAATATAAAATCATTTAGTGTTGACACCTTGGGCAACACCCAAGTGTCTTGGAACTTAACCATTCCAAATGATGTTGATGCTGTTCAATATAAAATCATAGCAAAAGCAGGTGACTTTAGTGATGGTGAACAAAATGCGTTACCCGTTTTAAGTAACAGAATGTTGGTTACCGAAACCTTACCTATGTGGATACGCTCAAACGAAAGTAGAACGTTCACTTTAGATAAATTAAAAACGAATACCTCAGCCACACTAAAACACCATAAATTAACTTTGGAAATGACTTCTAATCCGGCTTGGTATGCCGTTCAGGCGCTTCCTTATTTAATGGAATACCCATATGAGTGCAACGAGCAAACGTTTTCTAGATATTACGCTAATGCCTTGGCAAGTCATACTGCTAATGCGAACCCAAGAATTCAGGAGGTATTCAATCAATGGAAATCTCAAGATCTGCTGATTTCAAATCTTGAAAAAAATGAGGAACTAAAATCGTTTCTCATTCAAGAAACACCATGGTTACGCGATGCGCAAAGCGAAACCGAACAGAAAAAACGGATTGCCTTATTATTCGATTTAAACAAGATGAATAATGAATTGCAATCGGCTATCAATAAACTGAAAAATAATCAAATGTCTTCGGGTGCTTGGGCTTGGTTTAATGGCGGTAAAAAAAATCGATACATTACGCAACATATTATTACTGGTTTCGGACACTTAAATAAACTTGGTGTCACCCTGAGCGCCGTCGAAGAATCAAAAATGACAGAAAAAGCGATTCATTATTTAGATGCTGAATTTATAAAAGAATATAAAGGCCTAAAAAAATATGATTCAAAAGCCGATTTATCAAAAGACCATTTAAGCTATATGCAGTTACATTATTTGTATATGCGAAGCTTTTTTCCAGAGATTAAAAAATCAAAGGAAATTGAAGAGATTACAGCATATTATCAAACACAAATCAAAAAATATTGGTTAAAGCGTTCACTATATGCCAAAGGCTTAATGGTCTTAGTGTCTGATCGATTTGGTGATAAAACGACGGCTTCTAAAATATTAAAATCACTTAAAGAAAATAGCATCACCAGTGACGAATTAGGCATGTACTGGAAAGAGAATACAAACTCTTGGTATTGGTATCAAGCACCTATTGAAACACAAGCTTTAATGATTGAAGCTTTTTCAGAAATTGATTCAGATAAGGGAACCATTGACAATTTAAAAATCTGGCTGCTTAAAAACAAGCAAACCAACCAATGGAAAACCACCAAAGCCACCACCGATGCTGTTTATGCCTTATTGTTTCAAGGAACTGATTGGCTATCTGTAACCGATATGGTGGATGTAGTTATTGGTGGAGAATACATAGACCCTTCAATACTAGAAGACGTAAAAGTAGAAGCTGGAACGGGTTATTATAAAACCTCATGGACGTCTTCTGAAATCAAACCAGAAATGGCCGAAGTGACGCTCACTAAAAAAGGAGACGGTATTGTTTGGGGCAGTTTATATTGGCAATATTTTGAAGATTTAGATAAAATAACATCGGCTGAAACTCCTTTGCAATTAAAGAAAAAATTATTCTTAAAAACCAACACAGATACTGGTGAAGAGATCTCTGAAATCACTTCAGAAACGCATTTAAAAGTGGGTGATTTAGTTCGTGTTCGTATTGAATTACGCAGCGATAGAGCGATGGAGTTTATTCATATGAAAGATATGCGTGCTTCTGGTTTAGAACCTATTAATGTCCTGTCCCAATACAAATGGCAAGATGGTTTAGGCTACTATGAAAGTACCAAAGATGCTTCAACCAATTTCTTTTTTGATTTTTTACCAAAAGGGTTTTTTGTATTTGAATACGATTTAAGAGTGAACAATGCTGGAAATATGAGTAATGGCATTACCACCATTCAAAGTATGTACGCTCCCGAATTTAGCAGTCATAGCGAAGGAACTCGCATTTCTATAGAATAAATAAGGCTGTCTAAAAAGTAAATAAAACCCGTCATTACGAACTCAATGAGGTAATCTTATGATGTATTACTACATACTTACAGATTGCTTCGTTCCTTGTAATGACTTAAAAAAATGCGTTTTCGACAGCCTCATATTATTTTGAAGGCGGCATGGTTGGCCTAACTTCTATTTTACTTGGCAGTGTTCTTGGATTCATTTTAATTAAATCGACCACTAATTCACCAATATCCTCACTTTGAATTTTCCATGCATCATCAGGATTTGGCGTGTGATTATTAAAATGTGTCGCAACTGACCCCGGCATAATTGCACTTACTTTAATATCATACTTACGTAAATCTAACATAACAGCTTGCGTAAATCCTGTAACTCCAAATTTACTGGCGTTATAAGCTGATCCATTAGCAAAGAAATTTGTTCCTGCTAAACTTGAAATGGTTATAAAATACCCTTTTGATTTTTTTAAAGCTTCTACACTAGATTTGATAGAATAAAAAACGCCTGTAAGATTAGTGTCGATCGTTTCGTGCCATTGTTCTAAAGTCAAATCTTCTATTGACCCAAAATGCCCTAAACCTGCATTAGCAATCACAATATCTAATTGCTTGAAATGTTCTAAAACGGTTTGAACGGCTAGTTTTTGGCTTTCATAATCTCTCACATCTGCCTTCACACCAATTGCCTTTGCTCCTACTTTTGAGTTAGAATTAAGAGCATCAGCCGCTTTTTGTGCGCTAATAAGACTTCTGCCTGTAACAACTACATGAATACCCTGATTTAGAAGAGCTTGTGCAATTCCGTAACCTATACCTTTTGTGCCTCCTGTTATGAGCGCTACTTTATTTTTTAATTGATTCATAATTTTTCGATTTTATGTAAAATTACAAAATGCATATGCTAAGACTAAATATAAAATGTTATGATAATTATAAAGTTTGAATCCTTATCGCTTAGGCGGATATTGAGATAACATTTTCTCAACAATACCGCTTAATTGTGCTTCTCGTTCTTTTGGTATTCTATTAGGGCTATAACTAGATTCACTAACTGCTTGCCAAAACAATTGCTTCTGGTTTTCATCAACAAAATCAATAATGATTTGTCTATTTGCTGATGATTGACCAATTGGCAACCCAATTGATATACCACCTCCCATATTTCCGCCACCACCACCTAAACCAACCCCAACCGTATTTCGTTGAGCAGGTTGAAACGTACTACTTTTAATATCAATAAAGAAATCCGGTGTTTCTGAAAATCTGATTCCAAGTGACTCCAGTTTAGCATCCAATGCTTCCAAAAAACGTTTGGTATCTAATTCGCTCAAACCCGTTTTCATATCACTATAATAGTTATAGGTTTTGTATTTAGTGAAGTTTGTTCCTTTATCGTAATCATAATTGACACGAATTGGCGCACAAGACATAGCACCTAAGATAAAGGTTAAAATAAGAAGGTTTTTCATCTCTGTATTTTTAATTAAAGTTAATCAAAATTTATTCCATGATCAGAATCTTAGGAAAAAAACTGTTTACGAGATAAAAATGAAAAGTCTAAAGTTTGATAATACAAAACAAAGCACGTATTATTTAAGTATTCAACATTTTCCACAACGTATCCTTCAATGCTCTTAAACCTTTTTGCGCTACCGACGAAATAAATAAATAAGGAATAGGTAACTCGTTATCTAGTTCTTCTTTAAGTTCTGCCTTTAATTCTTCATCTAACAAATCAGATTTAGATATAGCTATAATACGTTCCTTGTCTAACATTTCCGGATTGTATCGTCTTAACTCATCTAAAAGAATATCATATTGTTTTCTAATATCTTGGGCATCTGCCGGAATTAAAAATAATAAAATAGAATTACGCTCAATATGACGTAAAAAGTAATGACCAAGACCTCTACCTTCTGCAGCTCCTTCAATAATCCCCGGAATATCAGCCATAACAAAGGTTTGAAAATCACGATATTTTACAATTCCAAGATTAGGTTTTAAGGTGGTGAATTCGTAATCGGCTATTTTTGGTGTAGCTGAAGTGATTACAGACAAAAGTGTAGATTTTCCCGCGTTTGGAAACCCTACCAACCCGACATCTGCTAACACCTTTAATTCTAAAGTAATATGCTTCTCTTCTAGTGGAAGTCCCGGTTGTGCATAACGTGGGGTTTGATTAGTAGACGATCTAAAATGCCAGTTTCCTAGCCCTCCTTTTCCTCCTTCAGCAATTATTTTTTCTTCCCCTTCTTCCGTAATTTCAAAGATAATATCGTTGCTCTCCGTATCGCGTACAACAGTTCCCAATGGCACATCTACATAGACATCTTCACCATCGGCTCCAAAACTTCGGCTCTTGCTTCCATGTCCACCATGACCCGCTCTAATATGTTTTTTGAATTTTAAATGTAATAAGGTCCATAAATTTGAATTACCACGTAAAATAACGTGTCCACCACGACCTCCATCTCCGCCATCTGGTCCTCCTTTAGTGATAAATTTTTCTCGATGTAAATGTGAAGATCCTTTGCCTCCATTACCCGAAGACACAAACATTTTTACATAATCAACAAAATTTCCTTCTGTCATCTTATTTTTATTTGATTTTTGTTGAGTTGTTAAATTGAGTAATCTTTAGAAGTTTAAACAACTAGGCGAATAAAGGCACTTCTTAAAGCGCATCTATTACTTTACTTAAACGCAATGTAATGTCTTCAATACTACCTACGCCATCTACTCCAAAATATTTGTTTTGAGCAGAATAATAGTCCTTTAAAATAGCCGTTTTATTATAGTATTCAGTAATTCTATTCCTTATAATTGATTCATCAGCATCGTCAGCTCTTCCACTGGTTTTTCCTCGTTCTAACAACCGATTAACCAACACATCGTCCTCAACTTCTAAAGCCACCATTGCACTAATAGCAGAATCTTTGCTGTCCATTAATCTATCAAGTGCTTCTGCTTGTGCATTGGTACGTGGAAACCCATCAAAAATAAATCCATTAGCATCGGCATTTTTTTCAACTTCGGCATTCAGCATATCTATAGTTACTTGATCTGGAACCAACTCCCCTTTATCCATGTAGGATTTGGCTAGCATTCCTAAAGCCGTTTCATTTTTTATATTAAACCTAAACACATCTCCTGTAGAAATATGTATAAGATTATATTTTTCCTTTAAAAAGTTTGCCTGAGTTCCTTTTCCTGCGCCTGGAGGTCCAAATAGCACTAAATTTGTCATGTGTTGTGTTTCTTTAATTTGATATACTTCTGGTAAATTTCGCCCTAATCCATCATAGTCAAGTCCATAACCAACAATAAATTTATTAGGAATTTCTATACCAACATAATGTAATTTAAAATCTTTTTTATAGGCCGCAGGTTTATAAAAAAGTGTTGCTATTTTAAGTGCTTTAACCTGTTCGTTTTTAAAAATTCTATGAATTTCTGCCAAGGTATTACCTGTATCAATTATATCTTCAAGAATAACAACGGTTCTACCTTTTAAATCTTGCGTTAATCCAATCAATCTTTGTATATCTTCAGTAGATTTAACACCTTCATAAGAGGCTAGTTTTATAAAAGTTACTTCACAAGGTTTTGGATATTTTTTCACAAAATCACTTACTACCATAAATGATCCATTTAAAACACCTACAAACACCGGTATTTCATCTCCGATATCATTATGAATTTCATTAGCTAAACGCTCAATAGCCGCATCTATTTCTTGATTTGAAATAAATGGTTTAAAATATTTGTTATGAAGCTTTATCACTCTTATCAAATTTTAAAAGATGCAAAGTTACGGAAATCATTGACTAATACCGATTTTTTGATTTAGGAATTGAGAAGTAATTTTATCTAATCAAGTGTATTTTAATAATTCATAGATAAAATCTGGAATAATTATTCGTTTATTACATCCTTATTATTACTATGCTCTTTTCATTTTTAAATGTATTTTTGCATATCCATAAATCATTTTAGTAAAAAATAATTTCATGAATTACTTTTCTTCAAATTTTAAACTTGGGATCCTAGGCGGTGGACAATTAGGTAAAATGCTACTTAATGACACTAGAAAATTTGATATTTATACCTGTGTTTTAGATGCGAGTAAAGAAGCCCCTTGCAGCATTGCAAGTAACGAATTCCACTTAGGAAATTTAATGGATTACAAGACCGTTTATAATTTTGGAAAACAGGTAGATGTCCTCACCATTGAAATTGAAAATGTAAACGTTGATGCATTAGAAACTCTAGAAAAAGAAGGTGTGAAAGTATATCCTAGTTCAAACACGTTGCGAACCATACAAAATAAAGCCACTCAAAAGTTATTTTATAAAGATCATAATCTGCCTACAGCACCTTTTTCTCGTTTTGCTTATACCTCAGAAATTAAAGTCGCTATTAATCATGGTGGTTTAAATTTTCCGTTTGTTTGGAAAAGTGCTCAATTTGGTTATGATGGGCAAGGTGTAAAAATCGTAAGAAATATTGAAGATTTAAATGGCTTACCAAATGTAGAATGTATTGCTGAAGCCTTAATTCCTTTTAAAAATGAATTGGCTGTTATTGTGGCTAGAAATGTGTCAGGAAACACAAAAGTATATCCCGTTGTTGAAATGGAATTTCACCCTGAAGCGAATCAAGTGGAATATGTTATTTGTCCAGCCAGAATAACTGTTGACATTGCAAAAAAAGCGGAAGAGATTGCCTTAAAAACATCTGCTGCCTTCAATCATGTAGGTCTATTGGCCGTTGAAATGTTTCAAACACATGATGACACCATTCTAATAAATGAAGTGGCACCAAGACCACATAATTCTGGTCATCATACTATAGAATCGAGTTACACATCACAATTTGAGCAACATATAAGAGCCATTCTTAATTTACCTCTAGGAAGAACAGACAGCAAAGTTGGAGGCATTATGGTTAATTTAGTGGGTGAAGAAGGTTATGATGGCGATGTTGTTTACCAAAATATTGAAACCATAATGAAAATGAATGGTGTAACTCCACATATCTATGGAAAAAAACAAACACGACCCTTTAGAAAAATGGGACACGTTACCATTGTTAATGAAGATTTGAGTGAGGCAAGAAAAATTGCCGAAGAAGTGAAAAATACGATTAAAGTAATTTCAAAATAAATATTAAG
Source organism: Yeosuana sp. (assembly GCF_057126245.1). Classification (NCBI taxonomy): domain Bacteria; kingdom Pseudomonadati; phylum Bacteroidota; class Flavobacteriia; order Flavobacteriales; family Flavobacteriaceae; genus Yeosuana; species Yeosuana sp. The sequence continues at coordinate 35,684 of NZ_DBNGMQ010000063.1, forward strand.
TTATGAGTAAAGTTGGAATAATCATGGGAAGCAAAAGCGATCTTCCTGTTATGCAAGATGCCATAGATATTTTAAGAGGTTTTGATATAGAAATTGAAGTTGATATTGTTTCAGCTCACAGAACACCTGAAAAATTATTTGATTATGGGAAACATGCTCATGATAAGGGATTTTCTGTAATAATCGCCGGTGCTGGTGGCGCCGCTCATTTACCAGGTATGATTGCCTCTTTATCTCCGCTTCCCATTATTGGCGTCCCGATAAAAAGCAGTAATTCTATTGATGGTTGGGATTCCGTTCTTTCTATTCTTCAAATGCCTGGAGGAGTTCCTGTCGCTACCGTAGCACTTAACGGTGCCAAAAACGCAGGCATTTTAGCAGCTCAAATAATAGGCTCTAGTGATTCTGGTGTTTTGAACAAAATTCTTATTTACAAAGAGGGCTTAAAAGAAATGGTGATTAAATCTGCTAACGAATTAAAATAAAAAACCTCAGATTTATCCGAGGTTTTTTGAGTATCAATTTGAATTAGTCACTTTTCAAAATAATAACAGCAAATATACAAAAAAAACTATGCATGCATAGTTTTATCAAAATTTAAAAAAATGTCTCATAATATATTATTAAAACCATTTGCAACAGCATATAATACAGCTCCATTTTCAAAAATAAAAAATAAGGATTTTCTCCCTGCTTTTAATCAGGCAATACAAGATGCCAAAGCTGAAATTGATGCCATTGTAAATAACACAGAAGTGCCGTCTTTTGAAAACACTATTGACGCTTTAGATTTTTCAGGTGAGCAATTAGATAGAATTTCTAGCATATTTTTTAATTTGAATTCAGCCGAAACTAACGAGGAAATCCAAAAAATCGCACAAGAAGTATCACCTTTATTATCAGAATTCAGCAACGATATCGCTTTAAACAAAACTCTTTTTAAACGTATTAAGGCTGTTTACCATCTTAAAGGTTCTCTAGATTTAACTATTGAACAACAAACACTTCTTGATAAAAAATATAAAAGTTTCTCAAGAAATGGGGCTAATTTACCCGAAGAAAAAAAGTTAAAACTTCGAGACATCGACAAAAAACTAAGTCACTTGAAGCTGAAATTTGGTGAAAATGTATTAGCTGAAACCAACAAGTTTGAAATGCTAATCACTAACGAAGAAGACTTATCAGGCTTACCGGAAGGAACTATTGAAGCAGCTAAACAATTAGCAGAATCAAAGGACAAAGATGGCTGGTTATTTACGTTAGACTATCCGAGTTACATTCCTTTCATGACTTACGCAGATAACAGAGTGTTAAGAAAAAAAATATCCATTGCAGCAGGTAAAAAAGGATTTCATAACGATGCACTTGACAATCAACAGCATGTTTTAAATATAGCTAAACTTCGTTTTGAACGCGCACAATTATTAGGCTATAAAACCCATGCACATTTTGTGTTGGAAGAACGCATGGCAAAAACCCCTGAGATGGTGGCATCATTTCTAAATGAATTATTAGAAAAGGCGAAACCGGCAGCACAACAAGAATTTGGGAATCTTCAGGATTTCGCCAACAGTATAGATGGTATTGAGCAATTAGAAAAATGGGATGATGCTTATTACTCAGAAAAGCTAAAACAAAACTTATTTGATTTAAATGATGAAAAACTTAAACCATACTTCAAGCTAGAAAACGTTATTAACGGCGTCTTTCTGGTTGCCGAAAAATTATTTGGTTTACATTTCGAAAAAATTAATACCATTGATAAATACCACCAAGATGTTCTTACCTTCAAGGTAATTAATGATGAGGATGATTTAGTGTCTATTCTTTATGCCGATTTCTTCCCAAGACCCGGAAAACGAAACGGAGCTTGGATGACGTCTTACAAACCTCAGTTCGTTAAAAACGGAGTGAATAGTAGACCACATATATCTATAGTTTGCAACTTTACCAAGCCAACAAAAAGCAAACCGTCTTTGTTAACCTTTAATGAAGTTACCACGTTGTTTCATGAGTTTGGTCATGCCTTACATGGCATGTTAGCAAACACAACCTATCCTAGTATATCTGGAACCAGTGTGTTTTGGGATTTTGTTGAATTACCAAGTCAGGTGCTTGAAAATTGGTGCTACGAAAAAGAAGCGTTGGAATTGTTTGCTACCCATTACGAAACTGGAGAAGTGATACCCATGGATTTGGTTAAAAAAATCAAAGATTCTGCAACTTTTCATGAAGGCATGCAAACACTGCGTCAGTTAAGTTTTGGGCTATTAGATATGAGCTGGCATGGTATAGATCCAATATCCATAACAGATGTAAAAGCGCATGAAGTTGAAGCTTTTGAAAACACAACCTTATATCCTGATGTTAATGAAAATTGTATGAGCACATCGTTTTCACATATCTTTCAAGGCGGTTATTCTTCCGGATATTATAGTTACAAATGGGCTGAAGTTCTAGATGCTGATGCGTTTGAATATTTTAAAGAAGCTGGTATTTTTGATAAAGAAGTAGCGACAAAGTTTAAAGACAATATTTTATCTCAAGGCGGCACTCAAGATCCAATGGAGCTATACAAGCGCTTTAGAGGTCAAGAACCTCAACCTGACGCCTTATTAAAACGTGCTGGATTAATAAAATCTTAAATGTCTAATTTTTTTACATTATTTTTGATAGCAAATATCAAAATCACATATGTCTGAACACCTTTTAAACCCTAATAAATGGATAGATTTATATGCCGATTACTTATTTAATTACACCATAACTCGTGTAAATGACAAGGAAATAGCGCAGGATTTAATACAAGAAACCTTTCTGGCAGGATTAAAGTCAATGAAAAATTTTAAAGGAGAAGCTAGTGAGCGCACTTGGCTTATTTCAATTTTAAAACGAAAAATTATTGATTATTATCGTAAAATAAATTCTAATAAAGGTAAAGCTGAAGTTAGAATAAATTATAATAGCGATACTGAAACTGAAGGTGACTGGCTTGAGGAACAAGTAGCCGATCCTTTTGATAAAACAGCTGAAGATACCTTACAAAATGAAGAGCTTAGTAAAGCTATTCACAATTGCTTATCTAAATTACCAGAAAAGCAAGCAGAAGTTTTTAGAATGAAAACCATTAAAGGCTATGAAACTGAAGTAATTTGTAATGAACTAAATATAACTGCGTCTAACCTTTGGGTAATCATACATCGAGCTAGAACGGCTATGGCTGCCTGTCTTGAAAAAAATTGGTTCTAATTATGAGTAGTAAAATTAAAGTTGGCATTCCTTGTAATGAAGCAAATCTTGTATGTGATAAATCGCAGTATAATGAATGTTCTTTTTGGGAGAAACTAAAACTTAGCATTCACCTCTTGCGCTGCAAACATTGTAGAAAATATTCTAAAAAAAACGCAAAACTTTCGTCGGCTATAACAAATTCAAAAGTAACTTGTATGGATAAAAGTGATAGAGAATGCTTGAAAAAAGATTTTGAAAAAGCACTAAATAAGAATAATCTTAAACAAGAATAAGATATAATAAGAGCCATAAAATTGGTAAGCCTTCCACCCAAAATGAACAGTAGTATTTCCCTTGCTCTTTTTTAGAAAATAACACAAACAACATAGATATAATTACTATAATAAAGGAAACCATAATCTGTTTATCTCTTAAAAAATCAAGATAGACGAAGATTACACCTAATAAAACTCCCATAATTTTAGTTCCATTAACACCTAATTTCTGAGGAATAGTAGCTAATTTCAAGCTGTCATATTGCAAGTCTCTTATTTCAAAAGGTAACATTAAAATAATTACAAAAATATATCGCTGAACTCCCATTATCATAACATCGGCATTTACATAATACCCATTATTCAACAGCGGAAGAAACACGGTAACGCCACTCCATACCAAAGCAATCACATATACTTTTAAACCTGCGATGTTTCTTAAGTTGTTTTGTTCATCCAAAAAAAACTTACGAGAGGAAAAAGGTACAGCATATAAAAACGTTATTATTGCAAAAATCCCAATGTATATAATTGAATTTTTGTTAAGCTTAAACCCATAGTAACACATCAAAATAAAGCATAAAAACGAAAAAACCTGAATCAATTTCAACCATCTTGTTAAACTTCGATGATGAAATTTTGCCATCCCAAAAAACTTAACAAAATTATATCCGGTTATGGATGCATAAAATATAAAATAAAGGACATTAGCGTCATAGGAAATATTAAAATCCATAAGCGTAATCCATGCTATAGAAAATACGGCTAAAGCCACATGAATACTGCTATTGATATAAAAATTTAAAATCCGTCTTAATACATTCACCATACAAAAGTAATCAAAGTGTTAATAAAGCAATTAAATGGTTAAAAACTTTCATTTTAATTAACTAAAAAGGGCTTTTAATTATGTAATTTTGCCGATAAAATCTCAAAAATATTTCTATGAATACAAACGCTTTTGCACTGCGTCATATAGGTCCAAGAGAGAAAGATCAAAATCTTATGTTAAAAGCCATTGGTTTAGACTCTTTAGATCAATTAATTTATGAAACCATTCCAGATGATATTCGTTTAAAAAAAGGGCTACAATTAGATGAACCCATGACGGAGCATGAATATTTACTTCATATTCATGAGTTGTCTAAAAAAAACAAAGCTTATAAAACATATATAGGTTTAGGATATCACCCTACAGTCATGCCTGCCGTTATTCAGAGAAATATTCTTGAAAATCCAGGATGGTATACCGCTTACACGCCATATCAAGCTGAAATTGCACAAGGTCGATTAGAGGCATTATTGAATTTCCAAACCATGATTACTGACTTAACAGGAATGGAAATTGCTAATGCGTCGCTTTTAGATGAAAGTACTGCAGCTGCAGAGGCCATGAGTTTGATGTTTGCAGTAAGAGAACGCGAGCAAAAGAAAAATAACGTTAATAAGTTTTTTGTTTCCGAAAATATATTACCACAAACATTATCATTACTTGAAACGAGATCTACTCCAATAGGAATTGAATTGGTAGTTGGTAACGAAAGTACATTTGACCTTTCATCAGAATTTTTTGGAGCTATTTTACAGTACCCAGGGAAAGATGGTCAAACAACTGATATTAAAACCTTTATAACGAAAGCTAATGAGTCTCAAATTAAAGTCGCAGTAGCTGCTGATATTTTGAGCTTAGTAAAATTAGAAGCACCTGGAAAATTTGGTGCCGATGTAGTTTTAGGAACCACACAACGCTTTGGTATCCCAATGGGTTATGGTGGTCCACATGCTGCTTATTTTGCAACTAAAGAAGCTTATAAACGTGATTTACCTGGCAGAATTATTGGGGTCACAAAAGACACTAATGGCAAGAGAGCTTTGAGAATGGCTTTACAAACACGTGAACAACATATTAAACGTGATAAGGCAACATCAAACATTTGTACAGCCCAAGTATTATTGGCTGTTATGGCTAGTATGTACGCTGTTTATCATGGTCCAAAAGGATTAAAATTTATAGCTAACAAGGTTCATAATACAGCATCTACACTTTCAAATATCTTAACTCAATTAGGCTTTAATCAGGTTAATAACTCGTTTTTTGATACCATTCAAATAAAGACGGATTCTAAAAAAATTAAAAAAATCGCTAAAGAGAAAAAAGTTAATTTCTTTTATCCGGATAAGGAAACTGTGACTATTTCTATCAATGAAACAACATCTGTTAGAGATTTAAATTATATTATTTCTGTTTTTGCTAAAGCGGCCAACAAAGATGCTATTAAAATAGCATCAATTTCTGAATCAAATAATATTTCTCAAACGGTACAAAGAAACTCAGACTTTTTAACGCTTGATGTTTTTAACAAATATCATTCTGAAACAGAGTTAATGCGTTATATAAAAATGCTTGAGCGTAAAGATTTATCATTAAATCATTCTATGATTTCTTTGGGTTCATGTACGATGAAATTAAATGCTGCTTCGGAAATGTTACCGTTAAGTTGGTTTAAATGGGGTAATATTCACCCGTTTGCACCTTTAAAACAAGCTAAAGGCTATTCAGCAGTTTTAAAAGAATTAGAAGATCAATTAACCGAAATCACTGGTTTTGCAGCTACCTCATTACAACCTAATTCTGGTGCGCAAGGCGAATATGCAGGTCTTATGGTTATTAAAGCATATCATGAGTCCAATGGGGAGGAACATCGAAATATTTGTTTAATTCCGTCTTCGGCACATGGAACCAATCCTGCAAGTGCTGTTATGGCTGGGATGAAAGTAGTTGTTACAAAATCTACTGCTGAAGGTAATATAGACGTAGATGATTTACGTGAAAAAGCTGAATTACATAAAGATAATTTATCTGCAATTATGGTAACGTATCCATCTACTCATGGTGTTTATGAATCTGCCATAAAAGAGGTTACTAAAATCATACATGATAATGGCGGCCAAGTCTATATGGATGGCGCCAACATGAACGCTCAAGTTGGGTTAACAAACCCAGGTAATATTGGTGCTGATGTTTGTCATTTAAATTTACATAAAACCTTTGCGATTCCACACGGTGGTGGTGGACCAGGGGTTGGCCCTATTTGTGTTGCTAAACAATTGGTTCCATTCTTACCTGGAAATCCGCTGATAAAAACAGGGGGCGAAAAAGCCATTTCAGCGATATCTGCAGCTCCTTTTGGATCTGCATTGGCTTGCTTAATTTCTTATGGTTACATTAAAATGCTTGGAGCTGAAGGATTAACGGAATCTACCAAAATAGCTATTTTAAATGCTAATTATATTAAACACCGTTTACAAGGTAGCTTTGATACTTTATACTCTGGAGAATGTGGAAGAGCAGCTCACGAAATGATTGTTGACTGCAGACCTTTTAAAACTAATGGTATTGAAGTGACTGATATTGCTAAACGCCTCATGGATTATGGGTTTCATGCACCCACAGTATCCTTTCCAGTTGCTGGAACCCTAATGATTGAGCCTACAGAAAGTGAAAGTAAAGAAGAAATGGATCGTTTTTGTGATGCTATGATTTCGATTAAAAAAGAAATTGATGAAGTTTCGAAAGATGATCTTCATAATGTTTTAAAAAACGCACCTCATACTTTAGAGATGGTAACCTCAGATGAGTGGCTATTTCCTTACTCGAGAGAAGCTGCTGCATTTCCGTTAGACTATGTAAAAGAGAACAAGTTTTGGCCTACTGTAAGACGTGTGGATGATGCTTATGGAGACAGGAATTTAATATGTACCTGTGCTCCAATTGAAGCCTATATGGACGCATAATTACGATGATGAACGTCGTAAAATTTTATACATTTTAATTGACCTTAAATTTTAAGTAAGTACTTTTGTTACATACTAAATTAAAGTCATAATTTTTATTTATGAATATTAAAATTACTGGTACTGGAAGCTATATTCCAGATATCATTGAAAAAAACGAAAGTTTTAATCAAAATACTTTTTTAAACACAGATGGCACACCTATTAATAGTGAAAACACTGTTATCATTGAGAAATTTAAAAATATCACAGGAATTTCTGAAAGGCGCTATGCAAAAGAACATTTAAATTCATCCGATTTAGGTTTTTTTGCTGCTGAAAAAGCGATTAGTGATGCAAAAATAGACCCTGAAACGATAGACTATATTATTGTTGCTCATAATTTTGGAGACGTTAAACATAATACAATTCAAAGTGATATGTTACCAGCATTATCATCCAGAATTAAGCACCGTCTAGGTATTAAAAATCCTAAATGCGTGGCTTATGATATCCTTTTTGGATGTCCTGGTTGGATTGAATCGGTTATTCAAGCTAAAGCGTTTATAATAGCTGGAATGGCAAAGCGTTGTTTAGTTATTGGAAATGAAACATTATCAAGAGTAATAGACAAATATGATAGAGATGCGATGATATTCTCAGATGGTGCAGGTGCAGCTATTGTTGAAGCAACAGATGAGGAAGGGGGTATTTTGGCACACGAAACAGCTACTTATACTTATGATGAAGCTTACTATTTATACTTTGGAAATTCTAATAATCAAGAATTAGATAGAGATACGCGTTATATAAAAATGGCTGGTCGTAAAATTTACGAATTTGGACTCAATTATGTACCCCAGGCCATGAAAACATGTTTGGATAATAGCGGTGTGGATATCAAAGATGTAAAGAAGATTTTTATACATCAAGCTAATGAAAAAATGGATGAAGCTATTTTAAAACGTTTTTACAGACTTTACAAAACTAAAATCCCAGATAACATTATGCCTATGAGTATCCAAAAGTTAGGAAATAGTTCAGTTGCAACAGTTCCTACACTTTTTGATTTAGTAAGGAATAACAAATTAGAAAACCACAGCTTAAATAAAGGTGATGTCATTATATTTGCAAGCGTTGGCTCAGGAATGAGTATCAATGCTTTAACTTATAAATATTAATGACTAAACATTTCCATTTAAATGGAAATATATAAATCATCTCATTTTTGGGAAGAAATATGTACGAGAAAAGCTATCCGAATAAACGTTACAAACATACTATAGAATTTTTAAAAACGCATGTTTCTAATTCTGAATCTATTTTAGATTTAGGCGTTCAAAATCCATTTTCAGAAATTTTAAAATCTGAAGGTTTTAGCGTAGAAAACACCCAAGGAGAAGATCTAGATATTGATTCGACTTCTATCGAAAGTTCTAAAGCCGATGTAGTGACTGCCTTTGAAATTTTCGAACATCTATTATCACCTTTCACGGTTTTAAAGTCTATTAAATCCAATAAATTAGTAGCAAGTATTCCGCTTAGATTATGGTTTTCATCGGCCTATAGAAGCAAAACTGATATGTGGGACAGACACTATCATGAGTTTGAAGACTGGCAATTTGATTGGTTGTTAGAGAAAGCTGGTTGGAAAATTTTAGCACGCCAAAAATGGACCAACCCAACAAAGAAAATAGGGATTAGACCTCTACTTAGATGGTTTACGCCTCGGTATTACATTGTGTACGCAGAACGTATCAATAATTAAATTCTAAACTAAAAAATATAGAAAATAAGTTCTAACTTTGAGTATTAAACTTAAGAATTTGAATTTCTATATAGTCATACCTGCACACAACGAACAAGATTCTATAGCCCTTACACTAGACTCATTAGTTCATCAAACCATATTACCTAAACGGCTAATTGTTGTAAATGATAATTCAACTGATAATACACAAGATATTGTAGAGAGCTATAGTACTAAATATCCTTGGATTCGACTTATAAATTCTAAATCTTCTAACGAACATTTACCGGGATCAAAAATTATCAATGCGTTTTATAAAGGATTTGAAATTTTGGATAATGATTATGATGTAATTTGCAAGTTTGATGCCGATCTAATTTTTCCTAATAATTATTTAGAGCAGATTGGCATACACTTTGAAAATAATGAACGTCTAGGAATGGCTTCTGGTTTTTGTTACATTGAAAAAAACAATAAATGGGTTATTGAAAACCTAACGAGAAAAGATCATATTCGGGGTGCATTAAAAGCCTATCGTAGAGATTGCTTTGTTGAAATAGGAAAACTGAAACCCTCTATGGGATGGGACACCATTGATGAGCTACTAGCTAAGTACTATAAATGGGAGATTTTAACCGATTCTTCCCTTCACGTAAAACATTTAAAACCTACTGGAATTAGTTACAATAAAGCTTCAAAATATTTACAAGGAGAGGCTATGTACAAAATGCGTTATAAATTTATAATCACATTTATTTCTGCTTTAAAACTAGCCTACAAAAAGAAAAAATTTTCCTTATTTAAAGATTATATCGCCGGATATTTCAAGGCAAAAAAGAATAAAACATCTTATCTAGTTACTGAAGAGCAAGGTGAATTTATAAGAAGATTACGCTGGAAAGGCATGTTGAATAAATTCAATTAAGATTCCAGTTTTTATAATTGCTTGAAGATTCCAATTTGTTTTCTAAAGCATTATCTAACTCAGAAAAAAAATCTATTCCAGTTAATTTTTCAATTTCATCGACAGAAACGACAAACTTATATAACGGCTTGCCAGAATTTTCATGAGGCATTAAAAAAGCAATCATTTTTATCGCTCCGTTATTATCGTCTAAAATGATCTTGTAAAACTGCTTGGGTACAGCGACACGCTCCTCGCCTATTGTTGGTAACCCATTTTGTAAGACGCCTCCTGTAACTACAAAAACGCCGTCATATTTATTGGCCCAATACCTCACTTTCTGTTCTAACGTATTCCAGATGCCTGCATTAAATTCGTGCTCCTAAGGTGAAATATTACTTGTTAAAAAAGTTTCATTATAAGCCCCAATACTATAGGATCTATCTCCTGCCGGGCATAAATGTCCACGATCATATCCTGAGTTTTTGTAATTCCTCCAGTGAGCCGCACCTGTTTTAATAGCCTTATCAATTTCAAAATAAGGCCTATCAAAATTATTATTCGATAACTGCGATTTCTTTAATTCGTAAGCAACCCACTCGGCCTGCTCATGAGGTTCACTATAAGATAACGAATAACTTTCATGATGGATTATTTGACCCGATGTACTTGCAGGTAAAAAATATTTGTTAGTATTTGCTTTAAGACTTCTGCCTTCTGATACGATTTCAGCCTTTTCTGATTCTTTCAGAAAATGCTCATATCCATAAACACCTAAAACAACTATAATTGTTATTACAGAGTATAATGTTCTTTTATTCAAATTAAAAAACTATTCTAAGACAAACTCTAGAGGATTTCCTGTTATAGAGCTATTAGGATAAGCAACTCCTAATAAAGCAGATATCGTTGGTGAAATATCGCTCACTACAGTTTTCTGTAAGGTTGTACCATGAGCTATACCTTTTCCAAAAAACAGCAAAGGAACATGTGTATCGTAGTTATAACCCGTTCCATGAGTTGTTCCAGTTTTACGGTAAGAAATATAGCCTGGTTTTCCAACAAGTAATATGTCTCCAGAGCGCTTTTGATTAAATCCGTTTTGTAATAGATGTTCTATCCCGTCAGAAAATGATGTCTGATTCATTGCTATAGCCGTGTACACTTTATAAATATCTTCATAATTTATAACCTCACTGGCGATAGCTTCTTCAACATCATCAACGTTTAAGCCTAAAGACTTAATGGTACTTTTATTTAAAAAAATTTGATCGTTACTAATATTTTCAATTAAATCACTACTGCCAAACGTTGCTTTTAGAAATTGCTTTAATTGCTCTCTAGAAGATTTATTATTAAGATATCCTGCTGGAATCTTTACTATTTCTAAATACGACGGCACATTAACGGCCCCATGATCTGCTGTTAAAAACACTGTATATTCACCTTTACCTACTTGTTGATCCAGTGCTTTGAATAAACGCTCAAGGTCTAAATCAAGACGTAAATAAGCATCTTCAGTTTCTTTCGAATTCACTCCAAAATTATGACCAATATAATCAGGACTAGAAAAACTTACTGTAAGAACATCGGTTATATTATCCTGACCTAATTGCTCTCCTTGAATAGCTGCTATTGCAAAATCGGCAACAAAACTGTTTCCATAAGGAGTTGATTTTAAAATATCAAATCCACCATTCTTATCTTTTAAAGCAGCTAAATCATATGGAAAAGTTGCTGTTTCTTTTCCTTTAAAACCATCTTCAAAATTATTTAAATCACTTCCGCTCTCGGTATAGGTATTTATATCATAAAGCGTATTCCAATCCTTTAAATAAGATTCAACGATATTCGATTCATTAAAAGCTTTTACCCATTTTGGTAATTCTTTTATATAAAAACTACTGGAAATAAAAACACCTTCATTTTTTCCATGAAACCAATAAGCCGCGTCGGCCGTATGGCCCGCTGGTAATATCGCCCCTCTGTCTTTTATAGAAATACCAATGGTTTTTCCTTTCATATGTGTGAATAACTTATTCTCATCTGCAAAAGTAGTTGCAACCATTCTGCGTGGTGACATTTTACCTGCATCATCGGTTGTTCCTATAGATTCGACATTATTATCACCTGCGCAATAGACAAACTCCTTTGTGATTTTATCATACCAATCGTTAGCAATAATGCCATGATATCTCGGCGTCGTTCCTGTGAAAATTGAGGCATGTCCAGGTCCTGTTTTTGTTGGTATATAATTAAAATGATGGTTTTTACAATTGAACCCTTCATTCATCATCCGTTTAAAACCGCCTTCGCTGTATTTGTTATAAAAACGTGTTAAATAATCGTAACGCATTTGGTCTACCACAATACCTACAACTAATTTTGGTCGTTCAATTAAACTACTTTTATGACTAGTTTGGTTAGTTTTTAAATTATTTTGAGCGTTACATGAACTGCCTAAAATAATAAATGCAATAAGAGCAAATAAATGTTTCATTTTTTTGTTTGTATTAGATTTTTCAAAAATACTGATTTTAAAACATCATAATTTAAAATTAAAGTTAAATACCTCTAACTTTTTTTTACTTTAGCACTAACAAATTTAAGTATGACATACCTTAGTTATATAGGCACCTATTTTTTAATGATAGTAGAAATGTTTCGTAAACCTACCAAATGGTCGGTAATGAAACAATTAATATTAAAGGATATTGACGATTTAATTATTGGCTCATTAGGTATTGTTGCCTTTATATCGTTTTTTGTGGGTGGTGTTGTTACAATTCAAACAGCCTTAAATATTAGCAATCCACTTATTCCTAAATCCTTGGTTGGTTTTGCAACAAGACAATCCATTATTTTAGAATTTGCACCAACATTCATGTCCATAATCATGGCTGGTAAAGTGGGCTCGTTTATAACCTCAAGTATTGGAACTATGAGAGTAACCGAGCAAATAGACGCTTTAGAAGTTATGGGAATTAACTCTTTAAATTATCTGGTATTTCCTAAGTTTATAGCCTTAACGCTTTATCCATTTGTTATTTCTATTGCTATGTTTTTAGGGATTCTTGGAGGTATGGCAGCCTGTGTTTATGGTGGTTTTAGTTCACTTGAAGATTATATTATTGGTATTCAAATGGATTTTATTACATTTCATATTACTTATGCATTTATAAAAACCTTCGTTTTTGCCTTTATATTGGCCACGATTCCTTCCTATCATGGGTTTTATATGAAAGGTGGCGCCCTTGAAGTTGGAAAAGCTAGTACAACATCATTCGTGTGGACAAGTGTAGTTATTATTCTTATTAATTATATTTTAACCCAAATGTTGTTGAGCTAATGATAGAAGTAAAAAACATACATAAATCGTTTTCTGGAGTTGAAGTGTTAAAAGGTATTAGCACTACTTTTGAAAAGGGTAAAACTAATTTAATTATTGGCCAGAGTGGCTCAGGAAAAACCGTTTTTATAAAATGTCTTTTAGGATTATTTGAATATGAAGAAGGTTGTATTTCTTATGACGGAAAAATATTTTCTGAATTAAGTGAGGACCAGAAAAGAAATTTACGTGGGGAAATAGGTATGGTTTTTCAAGGAAGTGCCTTGTTTGATTCTATGACCATTGCTGAGAACGTGATGTTTCCTTTGAGAATGTTCACCAAACAAAGCAAAAGCGAAATGGAAGATCGCGTCGATTTTGTATTAAAACGTGTTAATTTAATTGATGCTCATAATAAAATGCCGAGTGAAGCTTCTGGAGGCATGCAAAAACGTGTTGCCATCGCAAGAGCTATTGTGAATAAACCAAAGTATTTATTTTGTGATGAACCTAACTCAGGATTAGATCCAAAAACGGCCATCATCATTGATAATTTAATTCAAGAAATCACTGATGAGTATGATATTACAACCGTGATTAATTCGCATGACATGAACTCTGTTATGGAAATTGGCGAAAAGATTATATTTTTAAAAGATGGATTAAAAGCATGGGAAGGCTCAAAAGATACTATTTTTAAAACTGATAACGACGTAGTAACTGATTTTGTATATTCATCTGAGCTCATGAAAAAAGTTCGCCAAATGTATATTGAAGAGAAGGAGTAATGTTTTGTTTTAAGTTAAAATATTTTTAAAAATTGATTTAAGCCAGATTATATATTATTTTTTAGCTAAGAATTACCTGAATAACCCGCTAATTCTTAAACAAATAGCCTATCTTTAACAATGGATATTTGTCCGTTGATTTAATTTAACTTTCTACGCAACTCTAGTTGTCAACTTAATGACTGATTACTAGAAGAAAAATCCAAAAAAAAATTCAATCTGACGCTTTGCTTAATTCATTAATCTGTGATTCGTTTTAATTCAAAAATAGAATCATATGGCTTTATTAAAAATGGGGGTTATTGGAACCTCAAAAAAAGAAGACGAAAGACGCGTACCTATTCATCCTGAACATTTAAAAAGACTTCCAGAACATATACGAAGACAACTTATTTTTGAAGAAGGGTATGGCAAACCTTTTAACATTGAAGATGAAGAAATTATAGAACTTACCGGGGGCATGGCAACTCGTAGTGAAATATTATCAGACATCGGATCTGTTATTATAGCAAAACCTATCCTCGCTGATTTAAAAGAACTTAAAACTGGCGGTATTTTATGGGGATATCCCCATTGCGCCCAACAAATGCAGATTACTCAAACAGCAATTGATAAAAAATTAACCTTAATAGCTTTTGAAGATATGTATGTCTGGAATCCGAACGGACAAATTGGTAGGCATACATTTTACAAAAATAATGAAATGGCTGGATATTGTGCCGTTATTCATGCACTACAACTAAAGGGAATAGATGGTCATTATGGAAATCAAAGGAAAGCCATTATATTCAGTTTTGGAGCTGTTAGCAGAGGTGCTATCTACGCATTAAAAGCACATGGTTTTAGAGACATTACCATATGTATTCAAAGGCCAGATCATGAAGTACGTGAAGAAGTTTTGGACGTTCATTATACACGAGTTAGAAAGGGAAACGAAAACGAGCCAAGACTTGTTTTAGTGGAGCACGACGGGTCTGAACGGTCTCTATTGGATTTAATTCATGAGTCTGAAATCATCATCAATGGAACCTATCAAGACGTGGATGACCCCATTAACTATGTAAACGAAGATGAAAAAGCAATGCTTAAACCAGGCACCTTAATTATTGATGTAAGCTGTGATGAAGGTATGGGTTTTTATTTTGCTAAGCCCACTACATTTAAAAACCCAATCATACCTATTGATAACATTGATTATTATGCGGTAGACCACACACCTAGTTATTTTTGGGAAAGTGCTTCAAGATCTCTTTCAGCAGCCATGATTGTTCATTTACCATCAGTAATTGCGGGTTATGAAGGTTGGCAGGAAAATAAAACTATTAAAAACGCGATTAATATTGATAAAGGAGTAATCGTAAAAGATACAATTTTGAGATTCCAAAACCGAAAAACACCCTATCCACATCAAATTATATAGCTGGTATATTTCTAAAATATTATGTAGTAATTTTTAGATTACCAATCTATATTGTTATTAATAAATTGAATTAAACTATTAGCAATTTCTTCCTGCTCTTTTACCGAAGGATGTCCGTTAGTTTCTTTAAAAGGTATGAAATGGGTATAAATATTATTATCATTTAAATTTGCAACTCCTTTTTTAATAAAATTGATCCATTTTGAATCTTCTTTGGCAGCATCCATATTACCGAGAATACATATAATCTTAGACTTGGGGTAATGGCTTCTTATGTCATCTACAAATTGTTGATACGCTTCAATAAAATATGTATCATTTGGTACTTTAGTGCCAAATCGCTCTTTAAACTCATTTGAATCATTCATGTTAACTAACCAAGAGTCATTTTGAAATAGGTTAATCACAACAATATCAGGAGAGTATAAAGAAAAATCCCATCTACTATTTTTATCCGTGGGAATCAATCTATCATACATTTCAGGCATCGTTAAGGGAAACCAGCTAATGGTTATACCAATGCCGCTTCTACAAATGCATTGATATTTTAATTGAAAGTGTCTAGCTGTGATGGCGGCATAACTTAAATAGTTGTTGGTATAAGTACTATCTGGTAAATCTCTCCCCGACGTATCTTCAACAGCATAACCTGCAGTAATAGAATTTCCATAAAATTCTATTTTTCTCTTATAAGGTAAAGGCATGGGTAAAATCTTCGCGCCTCTTTTTATTTGAAATCCGTAAAAAGATGTTTTTCCTCTATCCCATTCAGTTCGTTTAAAAATTTCAATGGTATGTTTTCCTTTTGGCAGTTTTGAGGCTAGTTGATAGTATTGCTTTGTTGTATCAGGTCGGAAAATATAAAGACTATCATTATCAATAATAACATTGTAATAATTATCTCCTTTTTCATCCTCAAGCAATGCCGATATAGACTCACCTTCAAAATTAAATTTTATTGAAGACCCCGACCAATAAAGATTAACGCCTTTAACTGTTGATGAATCTATTCTACCTGAATAGTCAATTTGTGAATTTGAATAATCTACAAATAAGTCTTGTTTAGTTGAACACCTAAAGAAAAGACTTAACGAAATTAGAAAAAGAATTTTTCTATAAAATATTCTCATTTTTTTAAAAAGTAAAATACTTTTCTATAAAATTATTTTAATTGATGTTTCTATTTAAATAAATCTTTAATTATCCCGTTTTACAACCAAAGTATCTAAATTCAACTTAAGTTTTAACCATTTCTCAAGCTTTTGTGTATCCTTTTGTCTTGATTGTTCATTAGTTAAAGAATCGACCCATTTGACAGTAAACACCGAAATAGTATCCATTTTAGTAAAGTTAGAATTGATTACGCTAGAATATGCAAATTGATCTAAATTTTCATAATTAATTTTAACCTCTTTAGTAAGTTCTTCAAAAGCAATATAATTTTTTTCCAATTTTGATAGTTGTCTGACTTTTCCTTCTAGAAAAGCAATTTTTTGGGTTTGAGATAATAAATCTAAAGAATCTCTATAGCGCAATTCTTCCATATATTTAAAATTATCTAACCCTCTAGATCGATTTTGATTGAAATTTAAAGTAGATTCTACTAAAGCGCCATAATCTTTCATTCTACTTTTCAGAATATTAATAGTAGATTCAGGTATTTCATCTAAACCAAAAGTATTAATATCAATTGAAGATATATTTCTGTCTGTATAGTTGTAAATAGCGTTATTCTTAATATACTCAAAATGAGGCAACTCTTTTAGTTCATTGTTAACAAAATCCTTAGCATCTCTAGCAAAATTACTTTCTTGCAAAACATTTACAAAAGTCCAAACAGCAGGTACCATAACTACAAAAGCGACCAACGAAGCAATTCTACCTATACGCTTACGTTTCGCAGAATTAACGTACTTAAGCATCGGAAACCTCAATACCTTTAATACAATAAAGGTAGCCATTGCAATAAAAATAGTATTGATGGTGAACAAATACATTGCCCCACCAAAATATTGCCAATTACCTTTTGCTAAGCCATAACCTGCGGTGCATAAAGGTGGCATTAAAGCAGTTGCAATGGCAACTCCAAAAATAACCGAGGCAATAGTGCCTCTTTTGGTTCGTGCAATTATTAAAGCTAAACCACCAAAAAACGCAATCAAAACGTCTCGAATATCTGGTTTTACTCGCCCTAAGAGTTCTGAAGTATCTTCACTTAATGGGAACAAATAAAAGAATAAAAAAGCTGTGAGTAAACTAAGAACAATCATTGTTCCTAAATTAATTAAAGACCGTCTTAAGGTATCAACATCATTAATAGCGATTGATAAACCAACACCAAGAATGGGTCCCATAAGTGGAGAAATTAACATAGCCCCAATAACAACCGCTGTAGAATTGGCATTTAAACCAATTGATGCCACAAAAATTGAACACACCAAAATCCAAGCTGTAGCTCCTTTAAAAGGAATATCATTTTTTATTGCTTGGATGGTAGCATCTCTATCTGTATCCTCTCTAAAATCCAACAATTCACTTAAAAACTTTTTGACATTGTCAAATAAGCCTTGAGCACCTTTTTTAATATCATCTTTTGATTGCTCTACCGCTTCTTCTCTTTTAGATTGTTCTTCAGAGAAATTGGATTTATTTTCTTCCATCTTTGATTAATTAGCTTACATATGTGTATAAATATAAAATATTCAATTAAATATTTTTAATATTTAATCAATTTAAGTTTTATTATTTTTTATGGATCAGACACAATTTACCAAGAATCATTTCGGTTAGCATCAACATAATTGTTATGGCTCATTTTATAAATTAACCATACTGCTCACCAAATGTATCTTTTACTTTATTCAGCACTTTTTTAATATCTTGTTCCTTTGATTTGGGATAAATTAACAACACATCTTCCTTATCAACGATAATATAATCCTGCAGCCCATCAACAACAACAATTTTATCTTTTTTGGTGCGTATCATATTACCGGTAGCATCTTCGGTTAATGTTCTTGAATTTACTACGGCATTATCACTCGCATCTTTATCTAACTTATCATACAAACTGCCCCAAGTACCGAGGTCATTCCAATCAAACTCTGCTGCAATAACATATACATTTTTTGATGTCTCCATAATAGCATAATCTACCGAAATGTTCTCTGCTTTAGCATAGTTTTCTTGAATAAACGTGTTCTCTTGTTCAGTATTATATACAGAAATTCCCTTTTTAAATAATTCAAAAAGTGTTGGTTGATTTTTTTGAAATGCTGCAACCACACTTTTCACACTCCACATAAAAATCCCTGCATTCCAAAGAAAATTTCCTTGAGCAATGAATTCCTTGGCTGTTTCGTAATCTGGTTTTTCTCTAAACTGATTAACTGCCTTGATATCACTAGAAGCTGTTTTGTCAAACTCAATATAACCATACCCTGTGTTTGGAAACGTTGGTTGAATACCCAATGTCATTAATGCATCATTTTCAATACAAAAATCAAATGCTTGTTGTACATTATTTGAAAAGGTAGTTTCATCTTCAATCCAATGATCACTTGGTGCCACAATCATTACAGCATCTGGATTTTCTTTTTGAATTTTTAAAGACGCATATAAAATACACGGTGCTGTATTTCGCATAGCCGGTTCTAAAACGACCTGACGTTGCGTTACGCTAGGCAATTGTTCAAAAACTAAATCATTATAACGCTCATTGGTTAAAATGAAAATATTTTCTTGTGGAATTAACTTTGCTAGTCTGTGAAATGTTTTTTGAATAAGGGTGTCTCCTGTACCCAACATATCATGGAACTGCTTTGGAAAATCTTGGGTACTTACTGGCCAAAATCTGGACCCAACACCTCCTGCCATTAAAATGGCGTAGTAATTTTTGTTCATATTATTAATTTAATAATTCGACTTCTGCATTTGGATTAAACAGATACAATTTTCCTGTATTTATTTCTATACACTCATAACGTTTTACGCGCTTTTGAGATTTTTTAAACACTTTCCCGTTGTACAATTTAAATGTGCTACCAATTGGCACTTCAAAAATATACGTTTTATTATTTGGTTTATCAAATTGTTTTAAAGCTAGTGCTAAATTAACATCTGTATCACTGGAGGCTTTTGGGTTTTTAAAATGTTTTGCTAAAAGAGATAACAAGTCATTTGGAAAAATATTAGGATTTAAAAATGGTAACATCAAGTGTTGAAAAGTTCGTTTCCACTCTACACCATGCGGTTTTATAAAACGACCATAGGCTTTGTAAGCTTCAAAATGAGCAATTTCGTGAATGAGTGTGATTAAAAATCGATATTCATTTAAGTTTGAGTTGACGGTGATTTGATGCTTACCATTCGGTAAGCGCATATAATCGCCATGACGTGTTTTGCGTTCTTTTTTAACTTTTACCGTAAGGTTATCATGTTTTAACAGGTTTAAAACCTGTGTCATGGCCTGTTCTGGAATATAACTTAAAAGGGCATCTTGCATCACACAAAAATACAGGAATTATTGAAAGTAAAAATATTGATTTTATACGAACTTTTGACTAACTTAGTTTAAAGCTAAATATAAAACATTAAAGCGATTCCATATTATAATATTACCATTCATTACCGAACGCACTTAAAAATGTAACAATGAACAGATAGAAAATTATGTATTTAACAATCGGACCAATTCAATTAATTTTAATTTTTATAATAGTTCCAATTGGAATATTCCTTTTAGGCTTTTTTCTAGGAAAAAAAATCAGGATATAAAAAGAGTAAAAGAAACTCAAAATGAAAGGAAGTATTAAAATTGTATCCGAATTTTTAGCCTGCTTTCAGAATTAAAAATTGATACCTATATATGTATAAATTCCTAATTCTTTGATGCCTACTTTTTCTTAACTTTCTTTAATCTCCCTACTTAGGTTTAGGCTCATTTCTAACTATAACCACTAAATGAGCCTATTCTATAAAAACAATTAAAACTGTATTTAAGATATACCTTGAAATATAATTTTTAAATCAAATTCACTTTCAACCAATAATAGTGTAATTATTAAAAGAAAAGCAATTGGTTTTGGGTAAAATTCGATAAATTCGCCTTATAAACAACTCCAATATACTTTAAAATTCAAACCACTTGGCATCTGCTGAAATAACTTATAAAAGCATATTAATAAAATTCTTAAGCAAGGCTAAATTAATTGTTGAGAATAACCCTATTTTATCGTATAGTATATTCGCAGTAATTGGGTGCCTCCTTTTAAACCTTGGCATTTTTAAAGATTATGCTTTTTTAGATGCTCATGAATTTATTTGGACAGCAGATATAGATTCAAATTTTAAAGATTTATTTATACAAGGCGGAAGGTTTTTATATGGCATAATTAGTGAATTTATATATGGTCCATTATGTTATTCCATATCAGATCTTAAATGGGTTCGATTATTTTCTCTATTGGCTTGTGTGATTTTTTCAATACAAGTATTTTCATTTATACTGAAACTAAAAATGAAAATATATGAATCTGCATTATTCTCTTTTTTAATTTTAACTATTCCTTCTTTCTCCGTTTATTATAGTTGGAGTGCTACTTATGAAATTCCGGTAGTATTAAATATTTCTTTTCTAGCTGGCATTCTCTTATTGAACGCCTGCGAAAATAAAATCAAACCATTAAATTATATAATTGCTGTTATATTAGTCGTCATATCTCTTTGTCTCTATCAATCAGCTGCTACAGCATTTCTTATCCCTTTTGTCTTTTCCTTTGTTTTAAGTAAAGACTTCTCACTAAGAAAAGCTGTTACTTTATTAGTTTTTTTGGGAATTACTTTCATATTATATTTTATTGTTTTTAAACTTTCTCTTTTCTGGTATGAACTTGATCCTATAAATAGAACCAAAATTGATATTATTAAACTACCTCTAAGAACTATAATTTTTTACTTTAAAGAAATGAAAATATTACTTTATGGTAGCAGTTTTTTAATATTTCCTACTCTGTTCTTAATAATTGGCGCATTTAGTTTTTTAGGATTTTTCTATTTACTCTATCAAAAAAGAACAAAAACAAATCAATTCTTTTATTTCATTTCATTTCTAATTTTAGTTTTACCTTTAAGCTATTTACCAAATCTTTTATCTGTAGATAATTATATGTGCAGCAGAACTATTGCTCCAGCTGCGATACTAATATTATTCTATCAGTTTTATTTCTTAATTAAACTAAGTAAGCAAAATCAAATTTTAAAAAAAATATCATTATTATTAGGTGTATTATTAATCGGTTTTAGTTCAATTAACTTGAATTTTTATATCACTGAAATTCATCATAAAGAATATATTGCGCTTAAAACTGCTTTTAATAAGGTTCCAATAGATAATCAAAAAAAAATAATATTTATTAAGCCCAAAAATGAATTTCTACAGGAATTTAAATTCTATGAAAAAGAATATGCAGATGAATTTGGACATATTTCATCATCTAGAATATGGGTGCCAGAACCATTATTCAATCAAATAGTAAAAGAAAGATTAGATTCTTTGGGCTTAGGAAAAGGTAAAATTTCAAATAAAATTGAGGTGTACGATTTGGAAAGTAAATTCAGTGATGCTAATTCAATTATTATTAATATAATAGATATTTTAAAAAAAGAATTTGAATGAAATCAATACAATGGATTTAATAGAAATTAATTTTAAACACATTAACAGACACCCGTGGGAGCTAGCTAGGAAAGCTATTGTTATCGAATTAATATCTAAATATATTTCCGCCCAAAATAGACGAATTGATGTTTTAGACGTAGGAAGTGGTGATGCTTTTTTAGCTAATAGTTTTACTAAACTACAAAACATTGAATATACTCATTGTGTTGATCATAAATATACTTTAGATTTAAAAAGGAAGATAAATTCTATTTACAACAATCAAAATTTAAAGTTATATACGAATCTTAATGAAATAAAAAATAGCAAAATTAATTTTATCACTTTGTTAGATGTTATTGAGCATGTTCCTAATGATGATACCTTTTTAAACAATATTTTAAAACAACCTTATATTAATGATAATACATATGTTTTAATTTCCGTACCTGCTTATCAAACTTTATTTAGTCATCATGATAACCTTTTAAAACATTTTAGAAGATATAACTTAAAGAAACTCAAAAACACAATCAACAAAAATAATCTAGAATTTATTGAAGGAGGATATTTTTTTACGTCTTTGTTAATCCCGAGATTCATAAATATGATTTTTGAAAAAATAAAAAATAAAAAAGGAAATCACTTACAAAAAGTTGGAAATTGGAAAGGTAGAAAAACAACTACCCAAGTTATAAAACACATCTTATTATTTGATTATCAGATAGGAAAGATACTTAGAAAAGTTAAAATTAATATTCCAGGTCTATCATGTTATGTTATTTGTAGAAAATCAACTATTAAAAAAACTATTTGAAAATTAAGAATGAAAGTTTTAATTATTATTCCCTGTTATAATGAAGAATTTCGACTAGCGACCGATACATTTTATAAATTTTCAATTAAACATCCAAATATACATTTTCTTTTTGTTGATGATGGCAGTACTGATAACACTTTGGGATTGTTACAATCATTATGCAATGCACGTAAAAATCTGAACTATCTTAATTTAAATCAAAATTTGGGTAAAGCAGAAGCTATAAGAAATGGTATATTGTCTGTAAATAATGCTAATGAAGAATATACATTTATTGGATATTTTGATGCAGATTTATCTGTCCCACTTAAAGAAATAGAAGCTTTTTTAGATATAATTAAAAAGAATAATGAGGTCGAATTTATTTTAGGAATACGCGTTGCTAGATTAGGAGCACAAATTAACAGAAATTTGTTCAGACATTATTTTGGTAGAGTTTTTGCTACAACGGTTAGTATCATATTAAAAGAAAATGTTTATGATAGCCAATGCGGAGCAAAACTGATACACTGTTCTTTAATCCATAAGCTTTTTCAAGATCCTTTTATAAGTAAATGGATTTTTGATGTTGAACTCTTATTTCGTTTCAAAATGATTTATACTAATTGTAATGATAAGATTATAGAATATCCCATTAATGAATGGAGTGAAATAGCAGGATCAAAAATAAAAATCAAATACTATTTACTTGCACCAATCGAACTTTTTAAAATATGGTTTAGATATCGTCAGTTTAACTAATTACAATTACCAAACTCGCTATACAAAATCAAATCATTTTTAAAAGCTCAAGCATACTACTAAAAGTTTTTGTTGCCAAACCTTCTAATTCCTTATCATAATCATGAGCTGTAAAACCATACACATCAAAACCCCCAGCAAGTGCTCCTTTAACGCCTAATAAGCTATCCTCGATAACAATACATTCGTGAGGTTGAAATCCCATAGTTTTTGCTGCCCATAAAAAAACATCAGGTTCTGGTTTAAATTTTTTAATAGTATAAGAGCTAAACATTTTGTTTTCAAAATATGGCAATAAACCCACTAAATCCAAATTAAACCTCATCTTCGACTCCATTCCGCTGGAAGCTACACAAAACGGTAATTTTAATTGCTCAATTACTTGGGTAACCCCTTCAATAGGTTTTAAATTAGTTTCAAATGACTTTAAACTTTGCTGTCTATATTGAGTTTCGAATGTTTCTGGTATGGGTTGACTGACTAAAACTTCAATAATTTTTAAACATTCTGAAAAATGACTGCCTTTAAAGTACTTCATGGCAAAGTCTAAATCTATATTAGCGCCAAGATGGTTAGCCATATTAACCAAAATTTGATTTCCTATTGGTTCACTATCTACTAATACGCCATCACAATCAAAAATTACACATTTATAGTGACTCATAAACTAAGGCGTAGAATTTGAAACTTGAAGTAGTTTACCATTAAAATATTTATTTCCGTTAATGGAAAAATCAAAAATATAGCAGGCCATTTCTAAAGCTGTTGTTGGTGCTTGATAACCTGGAAACGCTTCTTCCAGCATTTCAGTTTGCACCGCTCCAAGGGCTAACACGTTAAAACTAGGGCCCGCTTCTTTATATTCTTCAGCCCATAATTCTGTAAGTGTAATAACCGCTGCTTTACTTGAACTGTAAGCTGCCAAACCTGGAAATTTCATACTCCCTTGTACACCTCCCATAGAACTGATAGTAACCACATGACTATCCTTTTTCATGTAGGGAATTACAATTCTTGTCATTTCGGCAACACCAAATACATTTGCCTTATAAACATATTCAAAATCTTGAACTGTTGTTTCGGCAAACGGTTTATTTAAAAGTGTACCAGCATTATTTATTAAAACATCAACTTGCTTCCAGTTTTTGTTTATAAAATCTTTAACTTTTTTATAGTCTTTTATCTTAATTAAATCAAATGAAAAGGCAGTAACATTTTCAAGTTTAAGATTATTTATTGGTTGATCATTCCGCGAAAGCGCCAATACCTTATGTCCTGATTGCGAAAACAGTTTTACTAACTCAAAACCAATACCTCTGCTGGTTCCTGTTATAATTACATTTTTACTCATTATTCACTTTTATTTCTTTTGTATCTGAATTACAAATATGTTCTATAGCCGGAATCATTTTTTGAATCAAGCTCATCATATGCTCATAATCTAATTTATCTGCTTCATCATCCACATGATGGTAATAATCATAATTTGATAAATCGCAACTGGAAATGGTCTGGCAAGGTGCCTTAAAGACATTATAAAATGCAAAGTTATCTGATTGTCTGAAGAGATTATATTTTATAGCTATCTCAGAGCGCCCTATATAATTCGACCCTATTTGAGCATTCATAACAGTAGCCATGTTACTTAAATCGTAACCGGTTACAAAGGCTTCATAATCTCTATCTTTAAAGGGCACACCAATCATTTCAAAATTTAGCATTGTATAAAGGTCTAGATTGTTTTCTTTTAACTTATTGGCTAAATGATTAGATCCTAAAAGCCCCATTTCTTCAGCTGAAAATAAAGCAATTATGATACTTCGTTTATTATTATTTTTCTTGGAAAAATATTTAGCTAATGATAATACAGCACTCGTTCCGGCAGCATTATCGTTTGCCCCATTTGCAATAGAATCGTTTTGAAATGCATTTGAAAAGCCTATATGATCGTAGTGCGCACCAATAATTACAAATTCATTATTTAATTTAGAATCAGTGCCTTCTATTAGCCCGATGATATTATAACCAATACGGTCTTTAGCACTAAAGCTATCTCGATACGTTTGAAAGTAGGGCTTAATATTGTTTTTAATAAAGACATTTTCGATGTATTTGGCTGCCGACTCTATCCCTCTTGAACCCGTATCCCGACCTTGTAATTCATCAGATGTTAAAAATGCAACATGCTCTTTAACTTCATCAAGCGTAATTTGTATTTTACTAGATGATTTACAACTAACAATTAATATTAAACATAAAAAAGCAACTATTTTATTCATGTATATATTTTGAGCTTAAAGATAAAAAAAACAATACGCTACGCATTACTTTTATCTTACAAACAAAATTTTAGTCTGTTACATAAATTTCTTTTTTTGAATAATACACTAATAATCACTAAATTGGATAAAAATACATACTATGCCAATATATTTAGACCTCCATGAAATGCCTGATGGTGTTACTGCTGAACATGTTGCAGAAATGCATCAAGCCGATTTAAAAATTGAACATGAATTTAATTGTCGTGGATTAACATACTGGTGTGATGAAAAAAGACAAACAGCTTTCTGCTTGATTGAAGCTCCTAATAAAAAAGCTCTTAAAGAATTACATACTAAGGCACACGGTGATGTGCCATTACGCATCATTGAGGTTGATGGTAACATAGTTGAATCTTTTTTAGGACGTATTGAAGATCCGGAGAAATCTCAAAATACAGAACTAAATATAATAAACGACCCGGCATTTAGAGTTTTAATGGTCATTGAAACTAGTAATTATCTTGATCGACTTGAAGCCAATCAATATACCATATTTACTCAAAAATTCCATAATAGCGTTTCAAAACGTTTAAATCAATTTAATGGAAATATTGTAAAGAAAAACAATAATAACTATTTAGTGTCTTTTAAATCGGTTACAGATGCTGTATTATGTGCGCAAAAAATTCAATTTCAATTTAAATATGTAACACCTAAGTTTGACCCTTCAAGTAGAAAACTAAACATTGCATTAAGTTCAGGTATTCCAGTAACTGATAAAGAAAATATATTTGAAGACGCTATAACCTTAGCAACTCGGATGTGCGATATTATAAAAGAGCCTTTTGTTATTACCTCTGAGGTTAACTCACTTTATGAAAGTGAAAACAGAAATGCCACTATTGATAAAGAATCGGTAAGAATATTAAAAGTTGCTGAGGAAAAATTTCTTACTCAATTAATGGATTTTATTGAAGACAAATGGCATAAATCTGATTTTGATGTTAGTTTCTTTAGTAAGGCCATGGGCTATAGTAAATCACAATTAAACAGAAAGTTAAAAACCTTAACTGGGCTATCACCCAATAATTTTTTAAAAGAATTTAGACTGCATAAGGCATTACAATTATTATACAAACAAAAAGGAAATATTTCAGAAATCGCCTTTGAAACAGGATTTAATAGTGCCGCTTATTTTTCAAAATGCTTTCTAAACAAATACGGTATTCTACCGTCAAAATATATTCAGCAACATATAATGTAACATTATTGTGTCGCTAAAATTTTCAATGGCTCAAAATTCTACTTTTTTGAATTAAATGTAAAGGTTGGTTCATTTCACTCTTCATAGTTTTGATGTATAGCCAATAAATTCAAAATTATGAAAACAAAATTAAAAATTGCATTGATTATGATTTTTTCAATGTTCATTTCTCGGTGTAGTCAAGATAAGGCACCAGAACAAATACCAGACCTTATAGCCCCTGTGACTTCTAAAGCTACTTTAAAAGGAAAAAAGAAAATACCAGACCTGATAACCCCTGAATTTTCTGATGCCAAGTTAGAGGTGCAAGAAACATTTGGTGCAATTGCGCAAAGCATTATAAATGGTGACATGGATAAACTCATCTCTTTTCATGCTTATGGATCAAAGTTTACCGAATTTAAAAATGGAGAACTTCGCAATGGAGGTGATGCAAATGAAACTTACGAACGTAATGTTTTCGGTTCTATTACTGAAGTAGTAAAGTTTGACGCGAAAGATTTGAAAATTGCTGTATATGGAGAAGTTGCTAATCTCACGTTTCATTCAGATTTTCATTTAAAATTTGGTGAAGACCTTGTTATTGTGAATGACCAAATAACCTTGTTATTTGTTAAATCAAAAAAAGGTTGGAAAATGGTTCATGAACATCATTCACCATTAAACTAATTAGTGGCAAAACACTTAAAAACAACTAAAACCTTTAAAATATATTATTATGAGAACAAGATTATTATATACATTTATTATGATATTTGGTTTTTTATCTACAACCTGTATCGCACAAACGAACCTTATCAAAGCTCAATTCCCACAAGCTGAGAAGGAAGTCATGGCAACTTTTGAGGCTATTGCACAAAGCATAAAAGACGGAGATATAGATAAACTCATCTCTTTTCATGCCTATGGGCCAAAGTTTACAGAATTTAAAAACGGAGAACTAAGAAATGGTAGTGAAGCAAACGAAATCCACGAACGAAACGTTTTTGGTTCTGTCACCGAAGTATTAAAGTTTGACGCAAAAGATTTGAAAATTGCTGTATATGGTCACGTAGCCAATCTAACATTTCACTCTAATTTTCATTTAAAATTCGGTGAAGACCTTGTTATTGTAAACGACCAAATCACCCTGCTATTTGTGGAAACAAATGATGGCTGGAAGATGGTTCACGAACACCATTCTCCACTAAAAAACTAAAGGTAAAACTATTAAGATTTTGTAAAAGTAAACGGTACTTGGAAAATAACACATGAGCATTTTTCACAATTTGAAAAAACCACATAATAACTAATTTAATTAACAAACTAAACTAAAAACCAACCAAATGAAAACATTATTCGACAGACTTGGAGGCAGAAATGGTATATCAGCAATCGTTGATGATACCGTTGAGAACCACATGAACAACACAGCAGTAAATGCACGGTTTCTTCCTTTAAAAGAACAACCTGAACGATTAGCTATTATTAAAAATCATACGATTGATTTTTTTAGTGCTGGCAGTGGTGGACCAAACAACTATAAAGGAAAAGATATGGTAACGGCGCATACAGGCATGAATATAAGTCCTGCAGAATACATGCACGTAATGGATGATATTTTTATGGCTCTAGATAAAAATAATATTGATGAAAACTCTAAAAAAGATGTCTTATCCATTTTATGGTCATTAAAAGGCATGATGATAGGAAAATAAGTAATTGCAACCAACCTAAAACTATACAAATGAAAACATTAGTTAAAAATTTAAAGCCTGACATAATTGAAGGCTTAGCCTCAAAATTAAGAGGCGAACTTATAAAACCATCAGATTCCAAATATAACGAAACACGAAAAGTTTATAACGGCATGATTGATAAACATCCAGGTTTATTTGTTATGTGTGTTGATGTAGCAGACGTTATAGCAGCTGTAAATTTTGGAAGAGAAAACAATTTATTAATCGCCGTTAGGGGTGGTGGCCATAATGGGGGCGGATTAGGCTTATGTAATGATGGGCTTGTTATCGATTTATCTGGAATTAAATTTGTTCGTATAGACACTTCAAATAATACGGTAAGAGTTGGTGGTGGCAACCTTTGGGGAGAAGTAGATCATGCCACACATCCATTTGGACTAGCTGTTCCTGCTGGGATAATTTCAACTACTGGCGTTGGAGGACTTACTCTTGGCGGTGGCGTGGGTCACCTATCTAGAAAATATGGTTTAACTATTGATAATTTATTGGAAGTTGATATGGTTCTTGCTGATGGCACTTTTGTTACTGTAAATGCTAATCAAAATACCGATTTG
Source organism: Yeosuana sp. (assembly GCF_057126245.1). NCBI lineage: Bacteria > Pseudomonadati > Bacteroidota > Flavobacteriia > Flavobacteriales > Flavobacteriaceae > Yeosuana > Yeosuana sp. Next base: position 65,194 of record NZ_DBNGMQ010000063.1, read on the forward strand.
TTTTGGGCAATTCGTGGGGGAGGTGGAAACTTTGGCATAGTTACCTCATTTAAGTTTCAAGCGCATCCTGTAAAAAATGTTATTGGAGGTCCCACTTTATGGCCTATTGAAAGAACTGAAGAAATCATGGAATGGTATCATAAATTCATTAATGATGCTCCCGATGAATTAAATGGGTTTATTGCTGCAATGATAATCCCTGGTCCACCATTTCCTGATTTCTTGCATGGAAACCAATATTGTGGGATTGTATGGTGCTATACAGGCAGCCAAGAGGAATTCGATAAGTTGATTAAACCAGCTATGGATTTAAATCCCGTTTTTGCTCATGTTGGTGAAATGCCATATCCTTCTATCCAAACCTTGTTTGATGGTTTAATGCCTCCAGGATTACAATGGTATTGGCGTGCTGACTTTTTTAATGAATTGGGACCCAAAGTAAGAGCACAACATTTAAAGTTTGGATCTAAAATTCCAACGCCATTGTCTCAAATGCATTTATATCCAATTAGTGGAGCCGCTAGTAGAGTTGGTATAAAAGATACGCCTTGGGCCTATAGAGACGCAAAATATGCAGGTGTCATTGTAGGCGTAGACCCAGACCCTAAAAATGCTGATAAAATCACCCATTGGTGTAAAGATTATTGGGAAGCTCTACATCCATATTCTTCTGGAGGCGCTTACTCTAACTTTATGATGGATGAAGGACAAGAACGCGTAAAGGCTAGTTATAAAGATAATTATGAACGCTTGGCTCGCATTAAAAAGACGTTTGATCCTAATAACTTGTTTAGAGTCAATCAAAATATTAAACCAACCGCTAATTAACAAAATAGCCTGCTTAAAATAAAGCAGGCTATTTTTATTGTATTATAAAATAATATTCAATAAATATTAGACCAACATAGTGACCGGATTTTCAATAAACCCCTTTAATGTTTGAAGGAATTGAGCACCTGTTGCTCCATCAACTGTTCTGTGATCGCAAGCCAAAGATAATTTCATAGTATTACCAACTACTATTTGACCATTTTTAACCACTGGTTTTTGAATAATATTACCAACAGATAAAATAGCTGAATTAGGTTGATTAATTATAGACGTAAAACTTTCAATACCAAACATACCTAAATTGGATACTGTAAAAGTACTCCCTTCCATTTCTGCAGGTGTTAACTTTTTATTTCTTGCTCTGCCTGCAAAATCTTTAACCGCTTCTCCAATTTGAGGTAAACTTTGTTCATTGGCAAATTTAACTACTGGTACCACTAAACCGTCTTCTACAGCAACTGCGACTCCAATATGTACATGATTATTTAAACGCATCTTATCAGCAAACCATTGCGAATTAACTTGTGGATGCTGTTTTAATGCCAACGCACAAGCCTTTACAACGATATCATTATATGATATTTTAGTATCTGGAATGGAATTAAATTGTTCACGGAATGCAATCGCATTGTCCATATCAAACTCTACATTTAAATAATAATGAGGCGCTGTAAATTTAGATTCTGCAAGACGTTTAGCTATCACTTTACGCATTTGAGAGTTTGGCTTCTCATCAAAATCTTCTTGACCTGAAGGTACAAACTTACCAACCGCAGCAGCTGATGATACAGTCGCAGGTGTGAAATTTTCTATATCACGTTTTACGATTCTTCCGTTTTCACCAGAACCTGTTATTTCTGATAAATTAACACCTTTTTCTTCTGCCATTTTCTTAGCTAATGGCGATACAAAAAGTCTTCCGTTAGAAGACGCTGACGGAGCTGCACTTGGGGATACAGCTTTATCTTCTTGCTTAGAAGGAGCAACGTCTTTAGGTTCTTCTTTTGCCTTGACTGGTTCTTCTGAATTTGTTGAACCAGAATCTACACTAAAATTAGATGCAATACCTGAAACATCTGTTCCTGCTGGACCAATAATAGCCAAAAGTGAATCAATCTTAGCAGATTCGCCTTCATTAATTCCTATATAAAGTAGCGTACCCGATTGAAAAGATTCAAATTCCATCGTGGCTTTATCTGTTTCAATCTCGGCTAAAATATCACCTTCACTTACCTCATCACCAACTTTTTTCAACCAAGTAGCAACCGTTCCTTCCTCCATCGTATCACTTAAACGAGGCATAGTAACAACAGTAACACCTTCTGGAATATCATCTTTAGTTGAAACTTCAGTAGTAGCTTTTTCTTCTTTAACTGGTTCTTTTTCTTCTTCTTTTGGTGATTCAGACTTTGAATTTAAAAGACTGGAAATATCTTCTCCATCGTCTCCTATAATTGCTAAAAGTTCATCAACTTTTGTTGTTTCACCTTCTTGAACACCTATATGAAGTAAGGTCCCTTCATGAAACGACTCAAACTCCATTGTCGCTTTATCCGTTTCAATTTCAGCTAAAATATCGCCTTCACTTATTTTGTCTCCAACTTTCTTCAACCACGTCGCCACAGTACCTTCTTCCATGGTGTCGCTCAAACGAGGCATATTTATAATTTCTGCCATAGCTTATAATTTATGTTGTATAAATGGATAATCTTCTTGCTCATACACCACGTCATACATAACATTTTTATCTGGATATGGCGATTCATCAGCAAATTTTTCACATTCTGATACTAAATCTTTTACACGCTTATCAATCACTTTTAAATCGTCTTCAGTTGCGTATTTATTATCTAATATTAATTTTTTAACCTGAGTAATAGGATCAATTTTTTTGTATTCTTCAACCTCATCTTTAGTTCTGTAATGCTGCGCATCACTCATTGAATGCCCTCTGTAACGATATGTTTTTAATTCTAAGAATGTTGGACCCCCACCCTTTCTGGCCCTCTGAATTGCCTCGTCAAATGCTTCAGCAACTTTTACAGGATTCATACCATCAACGGGACCGCAGGGCATTTCATACCCTTTTCCCAGTTTCCAAACATCAGTATGGTTTGCAGTTCTGGCAACAGATGTCCCCATAGCGTACCCATTATTTTCACAAACAAAAACTACGGGAAGATTCCATAGCATAGCTAAATTGAATGTTTCATGTAAAGATCCTTGGCGCGCTGCACCATCTCCAAAACAACATATAGTAACGGCATTCCTATCATGATACTTATCTCCAAATGCCATTCCAGCACCTAAAGGGATTTGACCTCCAACAATACCGTGGCCTCCATAAAAGCCATGTTCTTTAGAAAATATATGCATCGAACCACCTAAACCTTGAGATGTTCCAGTCGCTTTTCCATATAATTCTGCCATAACACGTCTAGGGTCAACACCCATACCTATTGGCTGAACGTGATTTCTGTAGGCCGTAATCATTTTATCTTTTGTTAAATCCATAGCATGCAAAGCGCCTGCTAGTATGGCTTCTTGACCATTATATAAATGGAGAAAACCTCTTACTTTTTGTTGGATATAAACTGCTGCCAACTTATCTTCAAATTTTCTCCAGAACAGCATATCTTCATACCATTTTAGGTATGTTTTTTTAGTGATTTTTTGCATCGACTATTATTGGTTTTACTTATGAGAAGTACAAAAGTAATACTTTGTATGCTATTGAAAAAACCTAACTTAATTAAAGTCAAAAAAATATTAAAAAACGAGCTCTAAAGATGCAATATTGCGTATTTTATAAATTTTCTCAATAATTAGTTTTATATCAAAAAAATTACTTTGTTTTATCAACTAAATTTTATGGAATACATTAAGGTATTAAAGTACAGTTTTATCGAAAATAAGTGGTAATAAATTAGCTAAAGAATTAGATTTTGCAATTTTACCTTCTTCACCCATAAAATATATTTCAATAGGTATATCTTGTTTCACTTCGTACTCAGCAATAGCTTGCCTGCAAGCCCCGCATGGAGGAATAGGTGATGTTGTTTTATTTTTTTTAGACGCAGCAGTTATAGCCATTCTAATAATTTTAGCATTAGGATATTGTGACCCAGCATAGTATATAGCAGTACGTTCTGCACATAACCCTGACGGGTAAGAGGCGTTTTCCTGATTATTACCGGTTATAACTTCATTGTTATCTAATAATAAGGCTGCGCCAACACTAAAATTAGAATAGGGCGCATAGGCATTCTTCCTTGCTTCAATAGCGTTATTCATCAACAACAAGACTTCTTTAGGTAATTCTTCTAAAGTATCAAAAATATAAATTGTTGATTCAATTTTTAATTCTTTCATTTGGCGAGTTCTTTTCAATAAAGTTAAGAAACAATTTTAGACAAAAAAACTATTGCTCTTATGAAAGAACAATAGTTTATCTTATTTGATTTATTGTTTTAGATTAATATTCTTGATATTCGCCAGCACCAATATTGAAAGTTAAAGAAAAGCGTAAGGTATTTTCTAATGGGCTTTGAACTTTAGATGCTGAAAACAAATATGATAAATCAATATTAACGACATTATATTTAAAACCGGCTCCTAATGCTAAAAACTTTCTGGCTCCTTTTTCTTCACTTTCATTAAAATAACCTGCTCTAAAAGCAAAAGAATCTTGGTACACGTATTCTGCTCCTAAAGACCATGTAAATTCTTTCAATTCTTCACTAAAACCGCCTGGAGCATCTCCAAACGATTGAAAAACACCTGATAAAAAGTCAACATTTGGGTCTTGACCTTTGTAAATAACATTTTCAGCTACAGAACTTCCTAAAGTATCACCTTCATCATAAACACCGTTACCATTCTCATCTGTATAATTAAACTCTGTACCATACATTGGAGGTGTTGGCACCAATAATTTCGCTACTTCAGCAGTTACGGATACTTTGTTATATTGATCAAAAATAAAATCAAAACCTGCACCCAATCTTAAATTTGTTGGTTGAAAATTATCAAGTCCTCCATCATCGTATTTAAATTTTGGGCCCAAATTTTGAATAGCAAAGCCCATTCTCCAACGTCCATTAAAATCAGAATAAGCTTCTTCCTCACTCTGATAGTATCCAGAAATATCAACTCCAAAGGTATTTGCTGGCGAAACATCCCCATCAACACCTTGAATTCTTAAATCTGAACGCAAATACCGCATTGCTACAGCCATTGAAAATTGGTCTGATAATCGCAAAGCATAAGATGCATCAAGAGAAAGTTCACTTGGTTTTTGTATTCTAGGTGTATCTGTTTCATTATTAACAAATTCTATTTCACCTAAAGAGAAATACCTTAAACTTAAGGCAAAGGCACTTCTTTCATCTAATCGATTAAAATAAGTAAGGTTTCCTAAAAAAATATCATTTACTAATTTACTTAGGTAAGGCGTATAACTAACAGCTATTCCGGACTTGGTTTCAGAAAATGCATATTTTGAAGAATTCCATTGTTGAGAATAAGCGTCTACAGAAGTTGCAACTCCCATATCTCCCAAACCTGCTGCTCGTGCATCAGAAGCTATTAACAAAAATGGAATGCCTGTAGTAATTACGCGACTGTCATTTTCATTCGGAATTATTGTAGTTTGTGCATTTACTTTAACTATTAGTAATACTAAAGCTATGGTTATGATAAATCTTTTCATTTAAAATATTTAATTTAACAAATATAATTTTTTATTATAGTATAACAAGTTTTTCAAGTTTTTCAACGGTCTTATTTAAAAGCGGTGATCTTACTTTTAATTTATATATATAGACGCCTTTGCCTATTTTATCTCCAAAATCATCTCTTCCATCCCAAACAATGTCTCTAGACAGCGAACTGGTTGCATAAATCCCTCCTGTGGTTTGCCCATTTAAGGTTCTTACCAACTTTCCTGAGACAGTGAATATTTGTATAGAAACGTCTAAAGGGTCTGAACTATTGTGATTAAACCAAAATTCTGTATAATTAACAAATGGATTTGGGTAATTAAGCACATTATTTACAACCAATTCTTGATCTTTATCAAAAACAATAAATTGAATTTCCGCAGTTGATGAATTATTATAAACGTCCCACGCTTTAATTGTTAAGGTATGAAGTCCTGGTGCTAGATCTCTAAAAGGATAACTTACAACTCCCTTTTGATAATCATCTAATTCTGTTTGATAATAATCGTTTAAAATAAAAGGATTTGTTTCATCACCATCAAGAATGGCGACTATATCATGCCCAATGCCGCTAGCTGTATTAATACCATTTAGGTCTTCCAGCTTAACTAATAATGTTGGCGACTCATTAGTGATACCTCCAGAAACAAAATTTTCGTCATTCATATAAAGTAATATCAACGGTCCTACCTCGTCAGTTGGAGCATTTTCATTAACGCTACCTATTTTTACTGTATTGATACTAGCTCCTGTTTGATCTTCTAAAACCGTTTCATTTTCTGCATAAAAACTTACTTTTCCAAATCCAACTGGAACTCCAATATCTTTAGGTACTACAAAATCAAACTCAAATTGTCCATTTGAAACGGTTGCCTTACCTCTAAATATAATTTCTCCCAAAGTGGTAAAGTCTAGTTTAACAAGCTCTCCGTTTAACCTAATTCCATCATTAGCAAGTGTTTGCCTGTTTATTTCTTTATCATAAATGGTTGTAGATAATGCCCCATTATAATTGTTCATAACATTACCCGTTATATCCGTTACTTCGCCTGCTAATTTAACATAGCTTAAAGCTTTTAAAGTGTCTGTTGACTGACCAATAGGAATATCGTTTATTTTAGTGAGCCTAATATTTGGTTTTGGAAACGCAAGCTTCATGGCTGGATCACCAATAAAGAACACCAATCGCTTTTGGCCAATCCCAGAAACATTGGGATCAATTTTTGTAAGTCTTAATGCTTCTGCCATTGAAGGGTATTCATAATATTCATAAGAATCATTATTACTGTAAGAATATAGATATTGCCCCAAAACATCATTTAATGTAACTCCAGTAGTTACAAAAATTTGTCTTGTAGTAGTTATTAACCCTATTGCTCCAGCATCTTTACTCCAATACGTAAACTCACCTGCAGTTTCTCTAAAAGGGTTGTCAAATCTTGTAAATTCACAGGTAACAGTAACAAAACAGTTAAGTTTAAAATAATTTCTTAAACCTAAAATATCTGATTTTACTAAAATACTCTCTGATGCTAACTGTTCTACACCACCATGACCAAAATAATTAATTACTAATGCACCATTATCAATGGCATTTAATAGAGCCTCATTTGCCTGTGGATAGCTGTTTCCTCCGGCGGATGATTCCTGTTTAAATGCATCTGAATGTATTTTATTAACATTAACAAAAGCTTTAGATTGGGTAATAAGATTCCCAACATTATCGGTAGTTCCTTGTAAAATACCTTCCCAATCTTGATCAACATCATCAGAAACCACTACTACATTATTTCTCCAACTTCCAAAAGATTCTCTTTTATAATACGATTCAATTTTATCTACAAGTTCTTTTGCTCGTTGTGGGGTATCTGCTAGAATTCTTCCAACCGCAATATCTAATTTATCACTAGTCTGCATGTTTCCTTCATTTGAATCCATCATACCATAAAAATCATCTGAAACGTAAGAACTTGTTAAACTAAAACTATTATAAGCATGCCAAGAGGGTATTATATTTGTGTTATTGGTAATTCTATCCTTATAATCATAAGAACTGTCTCCAAACAAACAAAGGTATTTAATCTTCTTTTCAGGAGCACTTGCATTATCATAAACGTATTTAATCAAATTTCTTATAGCGCCAATATCTTGATTCCCCGTACTAAACTCATTATATATATTGTCTAGTGCTACTACCTTTACATTTAAATTATATTGATTCCTATTAATTTCTGCCAATCGCTCTGCTTCACTCATCATATTATTTGGAGCAACGATAATGTAATCGATATCTTGAAACTGTCCTTGATTATCTAAAAAAATAGTTCCTTTAATATCCTGATTACTTACTGAGGTGTTACTATCTCTTTTAGGTTCAAAATAATCTTTTTGAGTAACGGCCACATATTCTTTTAAAGTCCCAAGTGTTGATGTAAAACTTAAATTTGACAGACTTTCTGAATTTATAAAATTAGCTACATTAAAAATATCAGTAACATCCCAAACTTCTGCTATCTCTGAAGCATTTGTAATAGTATATTCTCCAATTCCGGAAGTTAATGCGGTCTCATTATTCTTAAATTGGAACTGATTTCCTAAAAAATTTAAAGTTCTAGTTGCCTCAATTGATATATAATCTAAATAAGCCAAAGCACTCGGGTTTCCTAAATTATTATAATTAAGATCTACAGAAATCGTTGAAGAACTTACATTAACATTACCAGTATATGAAGCTTCGCTGGCTACTGATGGTGATGAAGCTCCCGATAATGAAAATGTAGCAACAGAGTTCCCATTTACTAAAAGCTGCATCGACGTTTGTGAAGATGAAACACCCGCGACAAAGGTTCTTAATCTAATTGGTTCTGATGTTACCAAGCCGGGAAATTCAAATGTAAATGTCTTATTATTTTCAACACCAAATCTGTCTCCAAACCAACGCCTGCCAAAAGCGGCTATATTATATTCATCAACCTCATGAAATTGATAATCTTGAAAGGTATTAATGGCTAAATCAATGGTTCCGACTGGCTGAGCAAAAGGTTGAATGCGTTTACCAGCACTAGGACTTATATTAATGAAATAATAGGTTTTATCTGTATAACAATTAATATTCGTATTACTTTCTACTTGATATCCTTTTGGTCCTACCCCATAAAACAACACATAATCTTCATTATTAAAAACACCATCTTCCTCTCCAACAACCTTAATGGCATTCTCTTGAATATCTAAAGGATATGAAACACTATTTGAATATGGAATCATATCACCTCCATTTCCAAAAAGTTTTAAATTCCTTGGGTCAACACTATTAACATTCACTCCCAATTCCCGTAAAAAACTTCTCGTGATTTTAAAAACACCAGTGGTATCGACATAAAATTTGTACCATTCTCCAGAATTTAATGCGGAATTATCAGTTACTTTAAAAGCTTTACCTATTTTATTTAAAGTTGTCTTATTACTTCTTATGGCGGTATATGTAATAGTGAAAGAAGTGATTTTTTTAAAACTCCCATTACCATCTTTAATAATAGGACTTATATAGAAAAAGGCAAATTGCTCGTTTCTGGCCTTTGAATTTTTCAACTCATAAACCACCTCATTAGGTATCTTACTAGCATCCAAATCTTTTAAATCTGGTTTAGATATCGATGAATATGTTACATTATTTAGCACAATATTTGTTTCATCAATATTAATTGACGATTTCCATTGGGAGACAAAACGTAATCCCGTTTCAAAACCAAAGCTAAAATTTTCACTATTAAAAGACGGAACCTTTATTGAAACCGATTCACTTGATAAGGTTTTAAAACCATTCCAATCAATAGTAAAACTCTTTTGCTGAGAAAAGATTAAATACGACGTAAAAAAAATAAATAGTAATAGTTTCTTTTTCATTGTTTGATAAACGAGATTTATTCCCTGTTATTATCATAGAAATAACAATTTTAATAAACACTTCAAAAATACAATAATATTTTACTAAAATCTACGTTGTTATAAGACAAAATAGAGGCAGAAAACAGCAAAATCATCGTTGTAATGTCAAAAAAATAGGGTGAAATACACATTTTTTTCGTTAAAATGTGAAAAATCGCTTGCAGTATTGGGTTTAATTCTTATATTGCAGCACCAAAATTGATTAGCTTACTTAAATAAATGGATATGAAAAAAGCATTAGCATTCAAGACTTTAATAGTTTTGACGTTATTTTTAGCTATGGTTGGATGTAAAAAATCTACCAGTAATAAGAATAGTTCCAGGGCAACTGGATGGCAAATAAATAACCGTGAAGGTGGTTTTCAGTATAACACTGATTTCAAAGAACAAGAAACTGCACCTGGTTTAGTATTTGTTGAAGGTGGTACCTTTACCAAAGGTCGTATTCAAGACGACGTAATGCATGATTGGAATAATACCCCAAACCAACAGCATGTTCAGTCATTCTATATGGATGAAACTGAAGTTACTAATGTCATGTATTTAGAATTTCTAGATTGGATTAAAAGGGTTTACCCGCCAACTGAAGAAAATTTTAGAGCCATTTATCATGGTGCATTACCGGACACGCTTGTTTGGAGAAATAGATTAGGTTACAATGAAGTAATGACTGAAAATTACCTACGTCATCCGGGTTATGCCGAATACCCTGTTGTAGGTGTTAGCTGGATTCAGGCTGTTGAGTTTGCCAATTGGAGAACAGACAGAGTTAATGAAGCCAATTTAACGCAAGCTGGTTACATTAAACGAGATGCGATGATTACAGATGTAAATGCTGAATCTAACTTTAATACGGACACTTACATTAATGCGCCAACATTAACTTATGGCGGAAATGAAGAAATCATCAATGAAGAAGGTGGTAGAAATAGAAATGTTATGGTAGATGCTGATGGTAATGAAACAAACCTATATGCAACCAGAGAAACTGGGATAATTTCTCCAAAATACAGACTACCAACAGAAACAGAATGGGAATACGCCGCTTTAGGTTTATCAGAAATTCGTAGCTATAACTTATACCGTGGTCGTAAAAAATACCCATGGGATGGACAGTACACACGATCTGATTCACGTAAAAGCAAAGGCGACCAAAAAGCTAACTTCAAACAAGGAAAAGGTGACTATGGTGGAATCGCAGGTTGGTCTGATGATGGCGCTGACATCACAAACGAAGTAAAGTCTTATGAGCCTAATGATTATGGCTTATATGATATGGCAGGAAATGTTGCTGAATGGGTTGCTGATGTTTACAGACCTATCGTTGATGATGAGTTTAATGATTTCAACTATTATCGCGGAAATGTTTATACTAAAAACGCTTTAAATGAAGATGGTACAGTAAAAGTTGTGACTCCAGAAGACATTGTATATGATACATTATCAAACGGAAAAATTATAGCTAGAAACTTACCTGGTGAAATTTTACAAGTTCCTGTTGATGAAAATGAGACTTACTTAAGAACCAATTTTGATAAAAGTAATGAAATAAACTTTAGAGATGGTGATAGACGCTCATCTAGAAAGTATGATCAAAACTTTGATGATGAAAGTGGTGATGAGGAATCTCTAACTGGAGAAATGTATAACTCACCTAAACATTCTGTAACTAGGGATGAAGATGGTAACTTAGTTAGAGAATACGACAAGAGTAATAACAGAACGTCTCTTATTAACGATAAAGTTAGAGTTTACAAGGGTGGTTCTTGGAAAGATAGAGAATACTGGTTAGATCCAGCTCAAAGGCGCTATTTCCCACAGGATATGGCCACCGACTATATTGGGTTTAGATGTGCGATGTCGAGAGTAGGTTCAAAATCTAAAGACAAAAATAAAACGAAGAATTAATTCTTCTAAAATATAAATTAAAAAAAGTCTTAACATTCAATTGTTAAGACTTTTTTTTTACTTTTAATTCATGGATATAAGTCAACTTCACACCCTATTTCTAGAATGTAATTTAGTAAGTACGGATACGAGAAATATACATAAGAACGACATGTTTTTTGCTCTTAAAGGCGATAATTTTAATGGGAATACGTATGCAAACTCAGCCCTAAATAATGGTGCAAAATACGCTGTTATTGATGAGGCTGAATACAACACGTCATCACAGACTATTTTAGTAGATAATGTTTTGGAAACACTTCAAAAGTTAGGGTCTTTTCATAGAGATTATTTAAAAATACCAATAATAGCGCTTACAGGAAGCAATGGAAAAACTACAACTAAAGAACTTATAAACGTTGTTCTATCTAAAAAATATAAAACCACAGCTACCAAAGGAAACTTAAACAACCATATTGGTGTGCCTTTAACTCTTTTGTCTATGAATAAGGAGACTGAAATAGGCATTGTTGAAATGGGCGCTAATCATCAAAAAGAAATTGAATTTTTATGTAACCTTGCTCAACCTGATTACGGATTAATAACCAATTATGGTAAAGCACATTTAGAAGGTTTTGGAGGTGTAGAAGGCATTATTAAAGGGAAAAGTGAAATGTATGATTATTTAATTTCAAATAATAAAACCATTTTTGTTAATGCAAATGACCCCATTCAAGTTGATAAAACTCAAATAGCTAAAAGAATCTCTTTTGGCGATTCAAATAAAGATGTCAATATCAAATTTGTTGATGCCCAACCATTCGTAAAGTGCTTATATAACGGTTTAGAAATACATAGTCAACTAATTGGTGATTATAATTTTACCAATATAGCGATAGCGATAACTATTGGCCACTATTTTAAAGTTGAAAAAAGTGATATAAAGACAGCAATAGAATGTTATGCCCCATCCAATAATCGTTCACAAATCATACTAAAAGACTCTAACAAGATAATATTAGATGCTTACAATGCCAACCCAACTAGCATGCGAGCTGCTTTATTAAATTTTGAAAAACAATCAGGAGATAAAATCGCTATTCTTGGAGATATGTTTGAACTTGGAGAAGATGCACCAAAAGAACATCAATATATAGCAGACTTAGCATCAACTATGCCTTTTAATCATATTATTCTTATTGGAGAAAACTTCTTTAAAACAAAGATTGTTTCTCCTAAAGTTTCATTATTCAAATCTTTTCAGGAATTTAAAACTGACTTTAACTTTTCACAGCTTACAAACATAACTTTTCTAATTAAAGGATCTCGTGGCATGGCTTTAGAGCGAACTTTAGATTTTTTTAAGTAAGTTATTCTTAAAACCTTTTTATAAGATTATTTAAACAGTCTCCTAATTTGTTGTTTAAATTCCTAATAATTTACTTTAAAAATTTGAAATAATTTAATCCAAAAAAAAAAGCGCCTAAAAGGAATAAACCTTATAGACACTCTTCAAATTTCAAATTCTCCCTAAGAATTGATTAATAGCATGGCAAACATATTTATAAAAAGTATATTAGGCAATACTCAATTTGAGTATTTTTTAAGATTATTAATAACTTTAATGACTAAAATATAAAGTAATCCTTAGTTTTAATCATTCCTATAAGCTCTCCCGTTGAGGAAACATTAAGTTTCTTTAAAATATTTCGTCTGTGCGTATCTACAGTATTTGAACTAATATTTAACTTTTCTGCTATCTGTTTACTAGAGTTATTTAATACTAACAGTCGAACAACATCTCGTTCTCTGTTACTAATACTGGCAGAAAATAATTTTTGAGAATAATTATTAAAGAACTTGGTTTCGTACTCATTATGTTCATTTAATAATTTAGCTGTTGCAGAAACTTGTAACTTAATTTTTGAATCTAAAACAGTATAATGTGCTAATCCTATGATTGGCTTATCATTTTTATCAAATTCTAAAGGTGTTGTATTCTGAATAACATTTACATAAACATCATGAACATTTTTAATTCTATAATTCCAGGTGTAGCTCATTCTAGATCGTTCTTCTACCGAAATATTTGACAAGGTAAAGGCCATAAGTTCATTCAGTGCCTGGAGCCAAGGTTCAATATCATCAGGATGCATTCTACTCCAAAAATAATTCATGCCTTTACTTTTCATTACGTCATAATCTAAGCCTAAACAGGAAAACATGTTTTTACTTATATATTCAAAAGACAAGTTTTGAGTATTAGTAATACAGAAAAAGGTAGAACTATAAGGTAAGTAGGCATCTAACTCAATAATCTTATTAATGTGCTTTTCGAGAGAAGCATTAAAATAAGATTGAAATATTTCTTTGTAGGATGTTTTTATATTTTCTAAAATCATAGCGTTAATATTAAAATTTCAAATATAAAAAAAAATCTGTATGTCATACAGATTTTCCGAATGATGTGGGTCGTACTGGATTACTAAAGTGATTCAGAGAAAACCACTCATGCACATACATTCCAATACGCTTTTTGCGCTCCAGGTCTTTTTGTTTCCTACAAACCCGCCAATCTCCGACTTGGGTTTTCCCAAAGCAAAAATCCCAATGACAGGCATTGGGATTGTCTTTGATGTGGGTCATACTGGATTCGAACCAGTGACTTCTACCCTGTCAAGGTAACACTCTGAACCAACTGAGTTAATGACCCTAAATGACATCAAAATTAATTAAAAAACTCTTACAAAATAAAAAACATCAAAGTAATTAACCCTATGGATATAAGAGTAATGAGAATTAATTGATTAGTAAGCTTATAGCTATCTTTTCTGTTCATCTAAAATTTTTTATGCCATAAAACATCAAATCTGTTTTTTATCTGATAAACGAGAATTCATAAGTTTGAAATTCAACCATATTAAAAATTTAGTATCTTTAACTTGACATTTTATTTTACAATTAAATTTTTAGTATTAACCAAACAAATTATCAAATTATGGATTTTAAAAAATCGATTCTGAATCTTGTTTTATGCTTAGTGTTATCACCAATCGTTATTTACATTGTTTTGGGGATAGCAAAATTGGCCGGCTCTACTTATGAGATGTCTAATGGTGAAACATTTATTATTTGGCTACTGATGGCCATTGTTATTAGATTATCTATTACACAGAAGGCTTGATGAGCTTATTATGACAGAATGAAAAATAAAAAAATCCTACTAATTCTAGTAGGATTTTTATTTGGTGGGCAATGAGGGATTCGAACCCCCGACCCCCTCGGTGTAAACGAGGTGCTCTGAACCAACTGAGCTAATTGCCCCAATAATTGGAATGCAAATATAAAGTAGTTTTTAATACTGCAAAAACTTTTTATGTAAAAAATTAAATTATTTCAGCAACTACAAAAGTACTGCCTCCAACAAATATAAAATCATTGGTTGTTGCTTTACTTAAAGCCTCTTTATAGGCCTCATTTACTGAAGGATAAGCATTCCCATAAAATCCTTCTTTGTTCATATATGCCTTCAAAATAAAGGCATCTAAACCTCGAGGTATATGAGGTTTACAAAAATAATAAGTCGCATTTTTAGGTAATAATTGAACAATCGTCCCTAACTCTTTATCATTTACGACTCCAAAAACTATATGTAAAGCATCAAAATTCTCATTTGAGATCTGTTTCATAACATAGGCCAGCCCCTCCTTGTTATGACCCGTATCGCAAAAAACCTTAGGATTTGATTGTAATTGTTGCCATCTACCTAACAAACCAGTGTTTTTTACAACATTTAATAATCCGCTTTCAATATGCTCCTTTGTTACCCTATAACCTTTTAATTGAAGTTCTTTAATTGTTTGAACCGTTGTTGCTATGTTTTTTAATTGATAATACCCTTTTAAATCACTTTGAAACGTTTCTTTATTTTTCTGATCTGCAAAAACAATTTTAGCTTTTTTTTCTGTTGCTGTTTTATTAAAAATATTAGTGGTCTCCTTTTGAGTCTCCCCTATCACCACAGGTATCCCAGGTTTTATTATACCCGCTTTTTCAAAAGCAATTAATTCTAAAGTATCTCCCAAAAACTGCATATGATCTAAGCCTATATTAGTAATTACTGATACTTCTGGGGTGATAATATTGGTTGAATCAAGTCTTCCTCCAAGTCCGACTTCAATAACAGCTATATCTACTTTGTTTTCAGAAAAATATTGGAATGCCATTCCTACAGTCATCTCAAAAAAGGATAAAGAATGCTGTTCAAAAAAGGACTTATTTCTTTTTATAAAATCAATAACAAACTGTTTACTAACAACATTTCCATTAATTTTAATTCGCTCTCTAAAATCCTTCAAATGCGGCGAGGTATACAAGCCTACTTTATAACCAGCTTCTTGTAATATAGATGCCAACATATGGCTAGTTGAGCCCTTTCCATTGGTTCCTGCAACATGTATTGATTTAAAATTATTTTCTGGGTTTTCTAAATGCTTAGCTAGTTTTAGGGTATTAGATAAATCTTCCTTAAAAGCTGTTTTACCCTGGTTTTGGTACATTGGTAGTTGAGAAAACATCCAATTTAAGGTATCCTGATATGTCATTCTATTGCCCTAAAGTGAAGTTTACTTTAACAAAACCTATTTGTTTTGAAGGCGCATTAGGGTCTGGTCTCCATTTATGAGATAAGGCGATTTTCTTTGCAGGTTCTAATAAACAAGCCGCTGTATTGGTTGTTCCTTTAAAACCAGGAACAGCTTCAACAACATTTCCGCTATTGTTGACAATAATTTTTACTATCACCAGACCAGATTCATTACAATCTTGTTTTAAAGTTTGATATGTCGCCTTACCTCTTCCATTTAAACCATATCCAACACCTCCACTACCGGTACCAGGATCTCCAAAATAACTTGGTGCGTATGGATCTCCATTTAGCTGCCCCTTATCACCAGTTTTATTATCGTTACCTTCACTTCCTGTGGTGCTGCCTTCAGACTTACTAACACCGCCAATTAAGGCGTCTAATTTTCGTTTTTTATCTTCTTGCTCTTGTTTTTCTTTGGCGATTCGGTCGGCCTCTGCTTTAGCTTTTGCATCCGCAATTGCTTTCGCATTTGCTTCAGCCTGTTTTTGCTTTTTTATAGCAATGGCTTCTTCATTTTCCTGTGTTAAAACTTCTTCTTTTGCTTCAGCGGCTTTTGGAGGTTCCGTTTTAGAAACTTCAGGTTGATAAGGTTCATTAATTTCTTTTGGTTCAGATTTAACCGGTTTTAAGGGTTGAACTGTTCCCTTACCAAAGTCCGTATTACCAAAATTAACGGCGACACCATATTCTATTGGCGGATCCATATATTGCGCCCCTACTACAAATAATAACAAAATTAAAATAACCGTAATTAAAGTTGTTAATTTGGCAGAATTCCTTTCATGTTTGGTTTCAAAATATTTCATCAGAAATCAGTAACCCATTTTTTAATTAATCATTTGGCTTAACTGCCAATATCACTTTAAACTTATTTCTGTTGGCAATATCCATAACTTTAACCACATTTTCAACGGGCACTGATCTCTCGGCACGCAAAACCACAGTCGGCTTTTCTTCAGATGAAAGAGCAGCAATTAATTCGGATTCTAAAACACTTTCACCAACACGCTTTTGGTCAATATAATAAGTCAAATCTTTCTTTATACTTACAGCAACAGATTTCTTGTTTTCGGTTTTCCCGCTCGCCTTGGGTAATAATATATCTATAGCACTGGTAGAAACCAAAGTAGATGCGATCATAAAAAATATAAGTAGCAAAAACACAATATCTGTCATAGAAGACATATTGAATTCTGGAGATACTTTATTTCTTCCTCTAATATTCATATTATGATGGCTCGTTTAAATGATCTAAAAACTCAAGCGAATTTGCTTCCATTTGATACACGACTTTATCAGTTTTTACTACCAAATGATTATATGCCATAAAAGCAACAATTCCCACAATTAATCCAGCAACTGTTGTGGTCATTGCTGTATAAAGACCACTAGCCAGAACATCCATTTGAATAGTTCCTCCAGCATTTGCAAGTTCAAATATTGCTAATATCATTCCAATTACGGTACCTAGAAATCCTATCATAGGACCAGCCCCCGAAATAGTGGCTAACATACTTACATTTTTTTCCAGCCCATAAATCTCCAATCTTCCTGCATTTTCTAAAACTGTATTAATATCTGCCAGTGGCTTTCCTATTCTAGTAATACCTTTGCCTATTAATCTAGATACAGGTGAATTTACCTGAGCACACAATATTTGAGCTGCATCAATTTTACCATGACTCACATGATCTTTAATTTGATTCATAAAATTTGCATCTGCTTTTGAGGCCGCTTTTATAGCAAACAAACGTTCAAAATAAATATAAGTAGCTAATACAAGCATTAAAAATAAAATAGCTATTATAAATTGTCCTGCGATTCCTCCACTACCAATTAATTCAATAATTGATAGTGTTTTTTCAACAGATTCACCTTCTTGAAGTATGTCTACTCCTTCTTGTGCATTTTGTATGAGTGTGTTTATCATATGGTGTATTTTTTTAACCGATTATATAACGGCCAAATTCTTATTAAAGTATATTAAAATAATGTTCTAGTAAACATAAATGCAGCAGCACCTACAAGGAACCCAATTAAAGCTAGCCACGAAATCTTTCTTAAATACCAGAAAAAATCAATTTTCTCCATTCCCATTGCAACAACTCCTGCTGCAGAACCAATAATTAACATACTACCTCCCGTACCAGCTGAATAGGCTATAAAGTGCCAAAGCTCATCATCCATTGGTTCATGAAACATTCCTAAACTAGCCGCTACTAAAGGCACATTATCTATAACAGCAGAACCCACTCCCAATAAAAGGACTACAAGATCTGAAACCCCTTCACCCGCATGAATCTCGGTACCTAACATTGGCATAGTTTCTTGTAATGATTCGGCAAAACCAAATAAAATCCCTAAAGATTCTAATGCCGCTACTGCCATTAAGATTCCTAAAAAGAATAAAATACTAGGTAATTCTATTTTTGATAACGAATGATGAACAGGACTGTGTAAGGCATGAGCATCACTTTCTTCTGCATCAAAGTGTGACATACTAAATTTAGAATTACTATATATTTCTGCAAAAACGGCTACAAATCCTAAAGATAGCATCATACCAACATATGGTGGTAAATGAGTAATCATTTTAAAAACAGGCACAAAAACAATAGCCCCTAAACCTAAATATAACATCGTGCCACTAAACTTCGATTTCTTTTTTTCTTCGACATTCTCATCAACTTCCAAATCACCTTTAAACGCTGGTAAAAAAGAAGCAATAAAAGATGGCACCGCCATACATAAGAATGATGGAAGCAATAAATATCCCATTAAATGACCAGTTGAAACTTTTTTACCAATCCAAAGCATAGTAGTCGTTACATCTCCTATTGGAGACCAAGCACCACCAGCATTGGCAGCTATTATAATTAAACCAGCATACCACAGACGTACATTTCTGTCTTTTACAATTTTTTGAAGAATCGAAATAAGAACAATAGTTGCTGTTAGGTTATCAATAATGGCAGATAAAATGAATGCCAAAATAGAAAAAATCCATAGAATCTTCGTTTTCTTTTTAGTTTTCACAAAATCTTTTATGGTTGAAAAGCCATCAAAATAATCGATGATTTCAACAATAGTCATGGCCCCTAATAAAAATACTAAAATTTCGGAAGTTTTCCCTAAATGATGCAAAAGCGTTTCTTCCATTAAATGCATTTTTTCATCTGAAGTAAAGGCTCCAAATCCTTCTAATAAAGTATGTTTCGAAGAATCAAACCATTGAGAAAAACCATCAAGACCTAATGCTATTAATGCCCAACAAATAGCCATCATTACAAGGGCTGGGATAAGTTTATCTATCTTTATACTATGCTCTATGGTTATGGCTAAATAACCCATTACAAATACCAAAATAATTGCTGCTTCCATAAATTTTAATTAAATAAGTTGATCTAATGCGATTTCAAATGCGGTCTCGCTAATTCCCGTTTTACTATGTTTTTTATTATATACATTTTCTATTGCTTCCTTTATTATGTTTGATGTATCGTTAAAAATAGCTTCATCTGTCATTAAAACTTTTCGCTCCATAAAATAGGCAAAAACTCTTGCCATGCCACAGTTAGAAATAAAATCAGGTATCAAACTAACTCTATTATCTGTACGTTCCATTATGGGTCCAAAGAAAATTTCTTTATCTGCAAATGGCACATTTGCACCGCATGATATCACCTCTAAACCGTTATCAATAAGTTCATCTATCTGATTAATAGTTACTAATCTCGATGCAGCACATGGCGCAAAAATCTCTGCGTTAAGCGACCATATTTTTTTATTGATTTCTTCAAATGATATTAAATTATCACTAACTAATGTATTTCCTGTTTTTGCTAAAAATAAACTTCTAATATCTTCAAATGTAAATCCGTCTTCATTTATAAGCCCTCCAACAGCATCTATAATCCCAACTATTTTAGCGCCCATTTGTGATAAGTAAAATGCGGCTGCCGCACCTACATTACCAAACCCTTGAATTATAGCCTTTTTACCTTTAATGTTGCCACCATAAATATTGTAATACTGCTTAACTGCTTCTGCAACTCCAAAACCAGTAATCATATCTGCCACTGTATATTTTCTTGAAACACTAGGTGAATAAAACGGATTCTCAATAACTTTTATAACACCTTGACGTAATTGACCAATTCTGTTAATTTTATCTGCCTCAGTAGGTCTAAAAAACCCATTAAATACTCCTTCCTGAGGATGCCAAACTCCACTTTCTTCTGTAATAGGAATTACTTCATGAATTTCATCAACATTTAAATCACCACCAGTACCATAATAACTTTTAAGCAACGGAGATACTACCTTATACCAACGTTCCAACACTTCTTTCTTTCTTGGGTCATTAGGATCAAAATTAATTCCAGATTTAGCACCTCCAATCGGGGGTCCAGAAACAGTAAATTTAATTTCCATCGTTTTTGCCAAAGACAAAACTTCATTCATATCCAGACCTTTTCTCATCCTTGTACCTCCACCAGCAGCACCTCCTCTAAGTGAGTTGATAACTACCCATCCTTCCGCTTCAGTTTTAGAATCTTTCCAATTAAAGACAATTTCCGGTTCTTTGTTTTCAAACTTCTTTAATAATTCTTTCATTTATATTAGTCTATGATTCATTTTTAGATTGCTTTTAAATTCTTTTAATAATATCTAGGCGTAGCTAAAGCTGAGTCATAATAAAAATGTTAAATCATTAAGTAACAAATATAAAAAACTAAAACCCTTTAAGATTAATTTTTTGTTATTTTTAAATAAGAAATATATTTAAGATTGTTAACCGTTTATTGTATGGTTTTCGCTTTGTAAGCAAATATTATCTTGTTTAAATTTTTATCATATTCAGAAAAAACAACAATCATTATTAAAAATATACTATTAAAAACCTATATTTGTTTGTAATTTTTATCAAATCAACAGTTAATTTATATTATGGATTTTAATCTTACAGAAGAACATATCATGATACGCGAGGCTGCTCGCGATTTTGCACAACATGAATTACTTCCAGGTGTTATAGAAAGAGACGAAAATCAACATTTTCCAGATGAGTTAATTAAGAAAATGGGGGCACTAGGTTTTATGGGAATCATGGTAGACCCAAAATATGGTGGAAGCGGTATGGATGCCATCTCGTACGTAATCATCATGGAAGAATTATCTAAGATTGATGCTTCTGCATCTGTTATTGTATCTGTAAATAATTCTTTAGTTTGTTATGGTATTGAAGCCTATGGAACCGAGGCTCAAAAAGAAAAATATTTATCAAAATTAGCTTCAGGTGAATTTATTGGAGCTTTTTGTTTAAGTGAGCCAGAAGCTGGTAGTGATGCTACTTCGCAGAGGACAACAGCGATAGACAAAGGCGACTATTATTTACTAAATGGAACTAAAAATTGGATTACAAATGGCGGACGTTCAGATGTATATTTAGTCATTGCACAAACAGATAGAGACAAAGGTTCTCACGGTATCAATGCTTTTATTGTTGAAAAAGGCATGGAAGGTTTCCATATTGGACCCAAAGAGAACAAGTTAGGCATTAGAGGTAGTGATACACATACGTTACAATTTAATGATGTTAAGGTACCCAAAGAAAACCGAATTGGTGATGATGGCTTTGGATTCAGATTTGCTATGAAAACCTTGTCTGGCGGACGTATTGGTATTGCCGCTCAAGCTTTGGGAATTGCTCAAGGTGCTTATGAATTGGCTAGAAAATACTCTAAAGAGCGAAAAGCATTTGGAACTGAAATTTCAAATCATCAGGCTATTGCTTTTAAATTAGCCGATATGTATACAGATATTACTGCAGCACGCCATTTGGTAATGCAAGCAGCTTGGGATAAAGATCAAGGAAAAAATTATGATGTATCAAGTGCCGTAGCAAAATTATACGCTTCTAAAGTAGCTATGGAGCATACGGTAGAAGCTGTTCAAATACATGGCGGCAATGGTTTTGTAAAAGATTATCATGTAGAACGATTGATGCGAGATGCTAAAATAACTCAGATTTATGAAGGCACTTCTGAAATTCAGAAAATTGTAATCTCGAGAAGTATTTTAAGAGATTAAAATTCTATTTTTTGATTTTGAAAGAAATTTGAGAGAATAAAATTCACTTTTTCCATTTCAAGACGTATTTTGAGGCATTAGTATTATTTATTTAAGTCTTCAAGAACTAAACGTAATTCACCATAAGAATATTTTTCATCTAACTGATGTTTTAAATCTGATAAATTATCGAAGGTCGTACTTGGGATAAGCTTCTTTAATTCATTATAATGTTTTTTAGACATTAAATCTGTAACCTTCACTTCTCCTGAAGGAATTAAACCTGCTAAATGTCCAAAAATAGTATTTTCATTTAAGTCACGTTCATTTGCTATCTCTTCAATAGATTTGCCTGATTTAAATAATTTTAAAGACACTTTTTTAGTGTCAACTTTCTTCTTTTTTGATGTTACTTCTTCAAAAACGGGTTCATTAGTTAGAGTTTCTATGTCATTATCTTCACAATAAGCTTTTATTATTTCCAAAATAGCATTCCCATATTTTTCAACTCTCGTTTTTCCCATACCGTTTACTTGTAGCAGTTCTTTCTTTGTTAATGGTAAGGTTTCACACATTTCGTATAGCGCCTTTTGAGTAAACACTTGATAATGTATTAAATCATTTTCATTGGCTATCTCATTTCTAAGAACTCTCAACAACTCAAATAATTCAACATTGGTCTTTCCATCAATAACCGATTTTCTTGGTTTTTTAGGTTTCTCTTTGGTAAGAAACACAGATTTCGCTCGCAATTCTAAAAGTTTTATAGTTGTAAAACCATCAGATAATCCGTTAAAAAATAAAAGTTTAGCTTCCAGTAATTCTTCAACCAAATCTAGATTTTTAGTAATATCTGCACCAACAGCCTTGTTATCGGTAGTAAACCCAAATTCTTTTAAAGGAGCAACCAGATTCGCATCTGTTTCCGTTTTAAAATAAGCAATAGCCTTCTTAAAACGTTCTTGAATTTGGTCACTAAACTCTGGTAAGCGCTCATTTTCGGTAAGTTGTTTTAATTGCATATTAAAGCCATTACTCACTTTTAAAAAATTGGTAATCGTATTTTTAATCCTAAGCATAGGAGATTCAACTTTACCTTCAATACTAGTTCGGTTTTTATAATAAATATCTAGTATTCTATTGACAGGATACATAAACTCATAAAATCCAAAAACTTCAGCTATCAAATCTAACTGAAACATCTTTTGAGAGTTTTCTAAAACCGTTTTATCAGGCTCATTAGCTTCGGCATTTTTATTAAACGAAATAACGTGGCCATCGCTTATAATTTGATTCGAACTAATTTTACTTTTTAAAACCAAACCCTCTAAAGATTTACATCTACTCAAAGCTACATAGGTTTGTCCATGGGCAAAAGCACCCTGTGCATCAATAATCGCCTTTTCGAAAGTTAATCCCTGACTTTTGTGTATAGTAATAGACCAAGCCAATCGCAGTGGCATTTGTGTAAAGGCACCTATTTTATCTTCGGTAATGGCTTTTGTTTCAGCATCAACTGTATAATTGATGTTTTCCCAAATTTCGGGTGTCGTTACAATATTAAAATCATCTTCGGGACAATATACTGCCACTTCATCAATATCCAAATGAACAACCTTACCTATTTTTCCATTAAAATAACGTTTATCTGGGTTGCTGTCATTTTTAATAAACATGACTTGTGCACCCACTTTCAATTTAAGAGCTTCATCGTTAGGAAACGAAAATTCTGGAAACTTGCCTTCTACTTTAGCATTATAAGTAAACACTTTAGTCTCGAGCTTTTCCAACTCGGCCTTATTAGTTGCCTCTGCTTTATTATTATGTGTGGTTAATGAAATATAGCCCTCATTAGCTTCTGGTGTAAAATCTGGAATAAATCGTTTATTCAATTCTGAAGCTGAGGCTTCACTCAGAACATTGTTTCTAATCTCATTGAGGATTTTAATAAACTTAGGATTTTCTTGCCTATAAATATGTTTTAACTCTATAGTAACCGCATGACATTCTTGATAAGCCTTACTACTAAAAAAGAATCCGTTACTATAAACATGTTTCAACAAGTTCCATTCGTTCTGCTTAATAACAGGCGATAATTGTTGTAAATCTCCAATCATGAGCACTTGTACACCTCCAAAAACCTTATCTCTATTTCTGAAACGACGCAATGTTCTATCAATACCATCCAGTAAATCTGCACGTACCATACTAATTTCATCAATAACTAATAAATCCATCGATTTAATAATATTGATTTTAGTCTTGCTAAACTTTCTATTAAAACTTGTAGAATTATTTAAGTCTGTATCTGGCAAAATAGGACCAAAAGGCATCTGGAAAAACGAATGTATCGTAACACCTTTGGCATTTATAGCTGCTACACCTGTAGGAGCAACAACAACCAGACGCTTTAAACTATCCATTTTCAATCGATGTAAAAAAGTCGTTTTACCTGTTCCTGCTTTTCCCGTTAAAAAAATAGATCGATTGGTATTGTTTACAAACTCCCAAGCTAATTCAAGTTCTATATTTACAGCCATTAAACATAATTAAATAGGTTTGGAAGATAATAATTTATGAAATTAATTGTTGAGTTATTTATGAAAAATAAAATCTGCAGTATCTGCTATATATTTTTATTAAACTAATTACGATAATATATGTAGAAGTATTAAAAATACACGGCGGCTATGGTTTTGTAAAAGTTCATCATTTAGAACGATTGATGTGAGATACTAAAACAACTCAGATTTAGGAAGGCCTTTTTGAAATTTAAAAAATTGTAATCTCGAGACGTATTTTGAGAGATTAAAATTCGTTTTTTTGATTTCAAGAAGTATAATTAGGGATTGACAAGATATTTTTAAAATTAAATTAGTTCCAATTCATATTGGAATAATGCACTGCTATATATTCTTTTAAAATTGCAATATCTTCTTTTGAAGTAAGGTCCGGGACATGCTCTGAAATTGGGATGGCATAAACTGATTTTGGATAATCTTTCACCATATTTAATAAAGCCGTTGGAAGCTCTTTTTCATTTCTTATCTCATTAATAGGGCAATTTTCTACATAATCTGTAAACAGGTTACCATCAAACTTAAAGATATTCATACTTACCCGTAGCTTACCCATTTTATCTTTATAAAGTGCTGTATCTTCAATAGAAGGTTTTTCTATAATATTTTTTAAAAACCCCTTTTCATCGATATATACCAAAGCAAATCTCGCTATTCGTTCGATATTAAATTGCAAGGCATCTCTATCATAACTCACGAGGGCATTCTTATACTTAGAATGTCTTAATTTTTCTAAAGCAATCACGGAATATAAGTTATCACTATTACAAACAGTATATGATTTAACTCTTAATTCCGGATATTGCATTATTGCCTGGCTCAAAGCATCCGCTGTACCAAAAGGCTTTTCTCTGAACTCAGGGATATATTGAATGGCATAATTAATTATCAGCCCATGAAACGTATTACCCTTTGATTTATCTCCATAAAATTCCTTAATCAAAGATTCTTCTTCTCCTATTACAATATATATGTTTTTATAGCCAGCCTTTTTTGCGTTGAATAATAAATAATCCATCACAGGTCGCCCCGTACTGTCCAAACTAATAAGTGCTTTTGTCCGAGTATTGGCTTGTATTGCCAAATCATTTCCTAACTCAGAATCTTTTGAGTTTTTCATTCGTGATGAGGCTCCACCCGCCAAAATAATTAAAATATCATGCATATTTACTAATCAATTAATCTTACTCCTCTATCTACATTTACGTTGTAAGCCGATTTGGCTCCTGCATTACATATAGCTTCTATAACCTTTTGTTCTTTTTCCAATGGCGCAATAGCAACAATACTCCCACCACCACCGGATCCTACAATCTTAACACCATAAGCTCCCGCTTCAATGGCCTTTGAAACCATTTGGTCAATTAAAGGAACCGTTATTTTAAGAATATCCTTTAAAACTAAATGATGTTCGTTCATTAAAGCCCCCAAATATCTTAGATCCGGTTTTTCCTTTTTAAACTCATTAAAAGCTTTTAAAGTAATAGAATGGTTTTTAAGTGCTGCAAAAAAATAGGGTCTTAATTCTAAAGGAATATCTTTCTCATAATGGTCATATTCTTCAAGCAAAGCCGACTGGATGTTAAAATCAGGATTTTTTAGTTTTACAGATTCAATCGCTTTTAAGGCAAATTCCTTTCTGTTTCCTAAAGTTCCTATTGTTTCCTTTTTAATACCAGATTCACCAACAATTAATCCATCCAATTTTTTCTGAATAATTTCATAAGATGCCCTTTCACTAGTATTAATAAATAAAACATTACCCATACTTATGGTATATTGATCCATTATTCCGCCGGGCTCTTTATGCTCTAAAACTTCAGCTTCATAAGCCATTCTAGCAATTAATTCCGGTGTTATTTTATGAGTTGAACCGAATCCTTCCAAGAGGAACCGAATCCAAGCAACTATTAACGCAGATGAGCTTGAAAGTCCAGCATTTATAGGTAAATCTCCCTTTATTGTTATATTAAATCCTCTGTCTGGGATACAACCATATCGTTTTAATACTTTAAGTGAAGATGCAAAATAATCTCTTTTTTTTAAAATTTTAAAATCATCATGAATATCTATAATTCTTTCTTCGCCAATATCTGGCAATTGAATTCTAAAAACAAAAGATGAATTTTCATAAGCATTAAGACTTATATATTTGCTTATAGCGCAAGCAATTACTGGCAAACCAAGATAATCCTGGTGATCACCAAATAAACAAGTTCTACCAGGAGATACTATTTTTATTATTTTATTTTTTTTCTTCAAGAGATATCTAGTAATGATCCTTAATTAACTTCAAAATTAATAAGTGTCCTTAATCCAGTCATATGGTTTGCGTTTCATCCACAATCCTCTTGTAAAATCAGGAAAATCCTGCGGTTCACCATTATTCTCTATGGAAATTTCGGATAAAGGTGTAATTGCACTCCAGGCAGCTGCATCATACACATCTAATGGTGGTGCAATATTTTGTTTTGCTGATTCTATAAAAGCATTCATCACAAAAAAGTCCATCCCACCATGTCCAGCCCCCAAAGCATGTTCACCAAACTTTTTCCATAATGGATGATCATATTTTTCTAACCATTTATCCGCGTCATCCCATTTGTGAGGTTCAGAAGTTCCTTCAATATATATCCTGTTTCCATCAACTTCCCATAAACCATTAGCGCCTTGCACCCTAAATCCTAATGAATAAGGACGTGGTAAATTACAATCATGGGTTATAATAATGGTTTCACCCATTGTTGTTTCAATCATTGAAGTTATAACATCCCCTTGCTTAAACTTAATATTAGCATTTGGGTGATTGTCTCCACCATTATTGATAATATAATTATGTAACCCTATACTTTTTGTTGCATTTGAGGTAATCGACGAGAAACGATTGCCCCTATTAATATTACACATGGTTGCTATAGGACCAACCCCGTGCGTTGGATATACATCCGCATTTCTAGCTACAGAATGTTGGGTACGCCATTTTGATTCAGAAATACCCTTTTCACCAAATTCTACTCCTTTTCCATAAGCACTCTTTCCATCATTTAATTTAACAAAACGCAAATCATGTTGATATCCACATCTAAAATGCACTAAGTCTCCAAACACATTTTGTTTAACCATGTTTAGAACTGCCATAATATCTCGTCGGTAATTAACATTTTCCAGTATCATCAAATGAGTTCCTGTCGACTCATGAGTATTTACCAAATCCCAGCATTCTTCAATTGTATTTGCTGCAGAAACTTCTACGCCTGTATACTTCCCTGCTATCATAGCATCTTTAGACATTCTTGTGTGCCACAACCATGGTGTCGAAATAATGACTGCATCAACATTCTTTAAGTTTAGTAAATTCCTATAATCAAATTCGTTTTTA
This sequence comes from Yeosuana sp., assembly GCF_057126245.1. Lineage (NCBI taxonomy): Bacteria > Pseudomonadati > Bacteroidota > Flavobacteriia > Flavobacteriales > Flavobacteriaceae > Yeosuana > Yeosuana sp. Next base: position 93,259 of record NZ_DBNGMQ010000063.1, read on the forward strand.
CCAAAAACTTCTGGCTTTGATTTATTTGCATCTTTAATTAATTGTAATGCCAAATCAATACGTTGTGAATCAATATCGCAAATTGCAGTCACTAATACATCATCTCTTAAGAGCACATTACTTAAATGATTCGTTCCTCTTAAACCAACACCAATTAATCCTAATTTGAGTTTTACTTTTTTGTTATACTCATTACCACCAAAAGTAAAGTTTGGATATACAGATATACCGGTTCCAACTATTGCAGTTTTTCTAATAAAGTTACGTCTTGAATTTTGTGTGTTCATTAGTTTTAGTATTTGTTCCTGAAATTATATACCTTAAATATACTCGAAAAGTTTATAGACTTGAATGGTCAATTATATCTTTTTCATACAATCGAATCAAATTTCCTTTATTAGCTATGATAATGATTTAGGTTCCTTTAAGATTTTAGAATTTTAATAGGATATATAAGCGAAGTAAATAAAAACAAAAAGCCCTTCATAAAAATATGAAGGGCTTTCAAAAAAGGCAACGACCTACTCTCCCACAAATGCAGTACCATCGGCGCTAACGGGCTTAACTTCTCTGTTCGGAATGGTAAGAGGTGAGC
>NZ_DBNGMQ010000064.1:0-26492 GCF_057126245.1 Yeosuana sp.
AGGTGTATTGAAAAAATGATTAGCCAAAAAAATAAGGTGAGCATGCCGCTCACCTTATTTAAAACTAAAAGTTTAAGAAAGCTTCTAGTTAATCATCTAATAAGTTGATATATTCTTTTATCTTATGCCTAAGAGATTCTGCTAATTCATTATTACCATCAGAATCTTCTGGACTAATTTCAATTATTCCATCTTCATTTCCATCAGTAGCTAAAGTCAAGTCTACACCATTAACACTGTTTAAAATTTGACCTAAATCAAAATCAATAACAATGCCTTGAGAATTTTGGGTAACAGAAATATCAAATTGCGCATCCTCAAAATCGACTTCCACTTCATCATTAAAATTATGCCAGAAAATAAATGGAGTGCTGTCTATGGTTCCTTGAATAAGGATAGATTTGCCAAACAAATCACTTGAAGAGTCGGTACTCACATCAAATTCAAATTCCAGTTCATCATAATTTCCAACAGGGACAGTAACATTTAAGAAACTAATTTGACCTGACATTAAATCAATTTCAAATGGTCCCATTAGTTCAATTTCATCTTCATAGTCATAGAAGCCATCATCATCCCATAGCTCATTTTGGTCTTCTTCGTAGTTATCGTCTTCAAGGTCTATTTCTAGCTCAAATTTACTTAAGTTCATTCGGAAATCTTCGATAGCAATATTTCCAACCATTCCTTTAGTATCCGAACTTTTATTTGTCAAATTGGTAAAAGAACTTTTTGCGCTAATGTTAAGTTTTCCAACATTAGCATCTGTTTCATCGTTAGAACAGCTTGAGCCTAATATTAAAGATAGGGTCAATAAAAATAGAATGCTGTTTTTTAAATTCATTTTGTTTTTCATAATTGATTTGGGTTTAATATTATACACATATAACAGTTATGTGTTAAAATATCCTACCAAAAGCATTGGAATTTTTACATTTTTATTTTGATTATTTTATTAAATAACTGATATATATTGAATTAAAAATATTAATGTACGGCTGAATATTTACAATATATTTAATTTTAACTGCGGTATTTTATAATATTTATTACTTTCCGTTACTCTAATAGACTTAAAACATTAGCGTTTAATATCGTAAAAGAAAGCAAAGTTCATCAATTCTTCATTAAATTGGTTCGACAAAACAGTATTATGGGGAACTAAATAAATAAAACCACTCAAGAAATAGAGGGTTATTTATTTACACAAGTTGGGGTTATGCAAATTTTATTGAAAATATTAGAAAAATTGATATAACTTGTTCAAAAAACCAACCCTTTTAGAAATTGAAAAATCTAATAACCATTTACCGATGGATAACTGCCCTAACGATTACCTTAATTACGGGAAGTATTGCTTTAATATTAGTTATCATAAGCTTCGGGAACTTAAGAAACCTTTGTGTAACCTATATTATTAAACCCTCTTCTAGGTTTATTTTATGGGTTATAGGCTTCAAAGGTTATTATCCACCATTGGATAAATTTCCGAAACATCAAGTACTTTATACTTTCAATCATAATGCTGAACAAGATATTTATCTTTTAACTGCCTTAGGGCTTCAAAATACTAGATTTCTTCTTTCTGAAAAAACATGGATTTATATTCCTTTAGTTATTTCTGCTTTAGCAACAGGAACACTTTATATACCTCAAAAAAAACACCCCAGAAGAAGATTAAAATTCTTTAAGAAGACCACTAAATTTCTTAAAGAAACCAACTATTCCATAGCGGCGTCATCTGAAGGTGTGCATAACCATTTTCATGGGATTGCCCCTTTTAATCGAGGGATATATCACATGGCCATAGAATCTAATATTCCAATTGTACCCTTGTTTATTAATGTTCCTGAAGAAAGTAATATGACCGACTCCAGATATGCTAAAAACGGAACCTTAGGGATAGAACTATTGGAAGAAATTTCTACAAAAGATTGGGATATTAATAATCTAGATAAGCATATTAACGAGGTTAGAAATGTTTTTGTTAAACGATTCAACGAATTAAATCCAAATAGTAAAACTACATGAAAGCAAAGTATCAGCAAGCACCAGGTAGAGGGTTAATGAACCAAACCGCATTTGAGTTAAGGATGAATTATTTAGAGACCTTATCTAAAGATATTAGTACGGATGTAAAGTCTGAATCCATAGCGTTATCTCAAATACAAAATAATATTGAAAGTTTTATAGGGACCGTTGAAATTCCTTTAGGTTTAATAGGACCTCTATTATTTATTGATAAGGATAATAAAACAGAATTAGTACATAGTGCTGTAGCAACAACAGAAGGAGCCTTAGTCGCGAGTATGAACAGAGGTGCAAAAGCTATAAGTGAGAGTGGTGGTTTTGAAGCACATATTGTACATCAAAAAATGGTAAGAACACCTATGTATACGTTTAAACGTTTGTCAGAGTCAATAGCCTTTGATGAATGGATTAAACGTAATTTCAAAAAAATAAAGGCGAGGGCACAAATGCATAGTAATCATGCTGATTTACTTGAAATTGCAAGCGTTATCATTGGAAAAATTATACATCTAAAATTTGTTTATTCAACAAGTGATGCTTCAGGACAAAATATGACCACTTCCTGTACCTGGAATGCGTGTTTATGGATTGAAGAAAATTTTGAACGCGAGACTTCCATAGAAATCTTAAATTTTGTAATTGAAGGAAATGGAGCATCAGACAAAAAAGTTTCTTTTTATGCCATGCAAAATGGAAGAGGGTGCCATGTTATTAGTGAATGTTTTCTAACAAATGAGGTAATTGAAAAAACATTGAGGACCAATGCAAAAGATATGTTTAGTTCCTATAATCATTCACTCTCCATTAGTCGCTTAGATGGTATGATCGGACATAATGTTAATGTTGCTAATGCAATAGCAGGAATTTTTGCTTCTACAGGACAAGATTTGGCGTGTATTCATGAGTCTTCGATAGGTATTTTGCAAATAGAACTAACAAAAGAAGGCCTATATCTGTCACTCATACTTCCTAATTTAGTTATAGGTACAATAGGTGGGGGTACTCATTTACCAGTACCAGCCCGAATATTAGAATTGATGGGTTGTAAGGGCACAGGAAAGATTGAGAGGTTCGCAAAATTAATTGCTGGTTTTGCTTTATCAATTGAAATTTCAACGTTAGCCGCAATTGTTAGTGGTCAATTTGCTCGCGCCCATCAAAAATTAGGAAGGAATAAACCTATAAAATGGTTACTCTTATCTGAAATAGATATGGATTTCATTAAAAAAAACACACCATATTTTAGTGAAGAAATAGATAGTGTAAGTTTTAATAATGAAATACATTTAGATAATGGGATTCTTACAGATTTAACAAAGAAAATCACTAAAAAAGTCATAGGGTTTATTCAAGCTGATATCCAGACTGTTGAGGGAAAACATATTCCTATATTACTTAAAAGTAAGGCCCTAGGTAAGGAAGTTTTGGATGGCTTACATTTTATGGCAAGTAATGTTAGCGTGGATTTAGCTGATATTCTTGTCATGCATTACCATGCATTGGAATATAAAGACAACAACATAAAAGAATTAGCCGTTTATGAGGCATTACAAAATATTAGTTATGAATATATGCCTACTTTCTATGGCTCAAAAAAAGACAGCGATAGAGAAATTTATATGATTATTATGGAACGGCTGGATTCGAATGATATGCTTTTAATAAATTCCGAATCCAATCCTGAAAAATGGACCATTCCATATATAAAAAGAACTATAGATAGTATTCATATTGTGCATGCTCATTTTCAGGATGATGTAGATAAAATTGAATCAATTGAAGTCTTTGCTATTGAAAAAGTTCTTAAGCTTTACTATGCTTTTGTGGGTTTAAACAGGAATGATTATGATTATTTAAATGTAGATTATCGCTTTGATGAATTAATAGATTTTATAGATGATTGGAGCAAAAATGGATATAACCCCAAAAGCAAAATGACTTTAATCCACAATGACTTTAACCCGAGAAATATTGCCATAAGGATTAATGGAAATCCATGTATCTATGATTGGGAATTGGCGACTTACGGCATTCCTCATCGAGACATATTTGAGTTATTGGCCTTTACACTATCGCCCGATTTTATAGCGTCTGATTTATTGGATCTTTTGAAACACCATTTTGCATTGGTCGAACAAATAAATAATAAAAACTATAGTTGGTCAGATTATTTGTTTGACTTTGAACTAGCTGGTAAGGCATTTTTAATTTCAAGAGTGAACTTTTATTTGACGGGGAGTATTTTAATGAATTATCCATTTATTGAAAGAGTGTTTGTAACATCCTTTCAAATTTTAGATTCGCTTAAGAAAATGTCGTAGATGAATAATTTATATAACCATATCTATCTGTTTTTTATCCCTTTAATTATTGGTAATGTTTCGCATATGGTTATTGTCAAACAAAACTGGTTTCAAGATCTAGCTTACCCTATTTCAAAAATTTTATTTGGTTATAATAAAACGTATAGAGGGGTTATTGTACTTCCCATTATTACAGGGTTAATAGCTATGCTAAGTAGTTTATTGTTTGGACCATTTGAATTATCGATAGGGTATGATATATATGTTGGCTTAGGTCTTGGACTTGCTTATGTTTTGGCTGAGTTACCTAATTCTTATATAAAAAGAAGGTTAGGGATAGCAAATGGAGAACAATCTAACAAGTACAAATATTTACAATATTTCACTGATAAAGCAGATTCTTTAATCGGTGTTTTGGGATTCTACTTTTTAGTAACTGAGGTCTCTTTTACGACCGTCGTGTTGATGTTTATATTAAGTATGATTCTACATGTTGGGATTAGTCAATTATTAGTGTTAATTAGAATAAAGAGGAAATTTTGACCTATATAAAACCACTCCAAGAAACTCTTTCTGATTATTTGGTAGGAGCAAAGGCTGCTAGTCTTTCATCCTTGATTTCTTATGGATACAGTGTTCCTAAGGGCTTCGCTATTACTAAAAGATTACTGGAATTCTTTAATGAAAAAAAATCCTTTCCACAGGGTTTTAAACATTCCTTAGAAGGATATTTAACTAATTTGAATTCGCTTAAAGTTATTATTAGAAGTTCTGCCATTGGTGAAGATTCGGACAGTTATTCTTTTGCGGGTCAGTTAGATTCTTTTGTCGTCAATAACACTATAGAAGAAGTACTATTAGCTATTCGAAACTGTTGGTCTGGCCTTAATAATGATAGAGTTATAGCCTATGAAAAGCTTTCAGGGAAAAAGCTTGTAGAAATGGGGGTGGTTATTCAAGAGTTTTTAGAAGCAGACTATGCAGGTGTAACATTCACATTATCTCCTTATAATAATGACCAGATCTATACAGAATATGTTAAAGGTGCTGGTGAACAATTAGTTTCTGGGAAAGTAACTCCAAAAAATTTCTCAGTTGATTTTAGCGGAACACTTAAAGAAGAACTGCCTTTTAACGGTTCAGAATTAATTCGTTTAGCAACGAGTTTAAATGAAAAGTATGGGTATCATATTGATATAGAGTGGGTGGCTAAAGACCAAAATATATTTTTAGTGCAAGCCAGACCCATTACTGTGTTACAAAAAAAGAAAGTACATTGGACAAATACAAATTTAAACGAAAATTACCCAACTCCAATGTCTCCTTTACTGTACTCTATAGCTCGAGATTCCTATTACCACTATTTTAAAAACCTTGCCGGGCTATTACAAATACATAAAAACAGCCTCCGTAAATTGGAGTATGATTTTAGCAATACTGTGGGTATTTGGGGTAACAGATTGTATTATAATATGACGAGCATTCATAATATTCTTTCTTCATCTCCATTAAAAGATTATTTTAAGGATGCATTTAATAAATTTGTAGGGTATTCTGAAAAAGATGTAGCTCAAGTAGACACTTCAAAAACCACTTCTTTAGCTCGTTTATTATTTCGTCTTATTCGATTAAATTTTTCTTTAGAAAAACATGTTAAAAGTATCGAACTAATGGTTGATGATTTTTCTTTGAATGCAAGTAAAAATGATAAAAACCTTCCCTTAGCATCCTTATTCTATACCTTTTTAGATTTGAGATTCAACCAATGGTATCGTGCAAGTTTAGCCGATTTTTTCTCTATGATACATTATAAGGTTTTAGGAGAAATAACTCAAAAATTTTATGGCGAAAAAAGTATCGGAATGCACAACACTTTAGTGCAAGCCATCCCAGGATTAATGAGTAGTGAACCATTAAATGACACATATGATATTGTTCAAAAAATAAAAGGAATGGATGAATTAAAATCATTCTTTTATTGCCATTCTTCAGAGGAAGTATACCAAGAAATTCAAGAAAATCCAAATTATTTAAATATTAAGAAAAGCCTGGATGTATATCTTGAAAAGTGGGGGTTTAGATGTTCAGGAGAACTCATGTTTTTTAATACAAATTATATTGAAGAACCCGCAAAATTTATAGAACTGTTAGAAGTCTATATGTCTCAAAACGCTCAAGACCCTCGAGAAGTAATTGCTATTAAAGACCGAGAACGTAAACAAGCTATGCGAAATTTTGCGTGGAAAATAATAAAAAAAAGAACGATATTTTTTCCAGTATCAATTGTTGAAGTGGGGATACTTTATCTGAGCGCAAATCTTTGTAAACAAGCCATATCATCTAGAGAAAGGGTGCGTTACAAACAAGCGAAAATGTATTACCATTTTAAAACTATTATTAAAAAGATTGGTGCTAAATTTAAGGAAGAGAATAAGATAGAGCTTATCGACGATTTGTTTTTCATGAGTTATAAAGAGATTGGGGAATTGTTATCGTCTTCGGCCATGTTCTCAAAGGATTTTAATGAAGTCATTCAAGAACGGCGCAGGCGATTTAAAATTGAATCAAATCTGGAATATCCAGAGAATTTTACGACTATTTTTGGCGAACGCCCAGAATCGATAATGGAAGAGGTTTCTTTCAATGGAAACTTTAAAGAACTACATGGATTAGCTGTTAGTGGTGGAAGGATTAAAGCTAAAGTAAAAGTACTTGGTTCAGTATTAGAAAGCGCCAAGCTCAATAAGGGGGATATTTTAGTAACGAAACAAACAGATCCAGGATGGGCTATGGTATTTCCTTTAATTGGAGGCCTTATTGTTGAACGTGGAGGAGCTTTATCTCATGGAGCCATCGTGGCTAGAGAATTTGGAATTCCTGCTGTAATTGGCATCGCGAATATTACGGAGATCTTAAAAGATAATGATGAAGTAATTTTAGATGGGGATATGGGTAATATTCAAGTTTTATGAAAACAGTCGTAAAAGATTATATAAAAATTAGAATTCATCTTCTTCAGCTAATTGCTTTAACTTTACTTATGACTATTCTAATTTTATCTATTAATGATGCTTTGGATGTTTGGATTTATGTCATAACATTTTTGTTTTCATCGATTATAGTCTTTAGAATTATTGATGATACCTTTTCAGTGGAAGCAGATAGGAAAGAACATCCAGAAAGGATTTATTTAATACCCACCCAATTTAAATTATTTAAAAAAGTAACTGCAATAATAGTGGGTATATACCTTTTAATTATTGGCCTCATTTTTTCATCTGTTTTTTCAATAATATTTTTACTTTTAACCAGTTCAGTTGTCTTATATCTTTTATTTAGAAGGCATTTTTTACTACTAAGATTAATTCCATTATTAAAGTACCCTGTATTTCTATTCTGTGTTGCAACAATCTCAAATAATAAAATAGAATTGGAGGTATTTCTTTCATCCTTTTTATTAATGGCAGGATATGATAGTTTTGATGCTGTAAAAAGAAACCGAGATCACATTTGGAAACCAATGTTATTTCTTTTTTGTTGTAGTATTCTCCTTTTTAAACCTTGGGTTTATTATATCAACATTCTATTTAGTTTGGTGCCATTACTTATCATCTATATCTTTAGACACAAAAGTTTTACCCCTTATTTTTCGATTATATTTTTTCCAGCAACATATTTTATACTAACACTATTATAACATGAAGAATCAATTTTTAAAGGAATTTAAGAATCCAGATAGATACCAATTTGAAGAAGTTAATTGTTACTATTGTAATAGTGATAATTATTCGTTTTTCTTGAAAGGGGAAGAAGATTTAACTGGTAAGGAAGGTGAATTTCAATATGTGAAATGTAATGATTGTGAGATGGTATATCAAAATCCAAGAATATCAATAGATCAAATCAAGGAATTTTATGATGGAGAATATATTGCTCATCGTAAAAAGAAAAACTGGGGGATATTGACACCCTTGTATGAATGGACAATGAATAAACACGATAGAGATAAAGAAAAGATAGTTGCAAAATATGTTGAACTTAATAAACAAACAGAAATCTTAGATGTCGGTTGTGCAGTGGGAACATTTTTACTTCACATAAATAAAAAACACGGTGTAAAAATTAGCGGAGTAGATTTTAAAGAAGGATTAGAGTATCCAGACTTCGATAAAATAGAGTTCTATGAAGGCTTGTTTTATGAACAAGAAATAAAAGAAAAAAGATACGATGTTGTGACCATGTGGCATTTTTTAGAACATTGCTACGACCCTAATAAATCAATACAAATGGCAAAAAAAGTACTTAAAAAAGAAGGGAAACTTATTATTGAAGTACCTAGATTAGACAGTATTACATTTAAATTATTTGGAAGAAAATGGCCAGGTGTTCAGGCTCCTCAACATACTGTCATGTACGACAAAAAAGCCTTTATTAATATGATGAAAAAAAATGGGTTTAAAGTGATTAAATATTTGCCTTATGGGGCCTTTCCTCCATATTTTTATGTTTTTGCAGGATTATATTTTAAGATTATAGGGAAAAACTTAAATTTAAATCGTATTATTTTTCCTTATTTTTTAGGACAATTTATTTTAACGCCCATACTATGGTTTCAAAAGTATTTGAACCTATCTATGCAAACCGTAATATGTGAAAAAATTGATATTTAATTAAGTCTTATGATTAAGCATAAATCGATAACATCAAACTTAAAAGCTAGAAACGATCTTGCCTTTTTTGGTTTGGTAATTCCATTATTCCTTTTAGTATCTGGAATATTGCTTTCAATTAAATATGGTGGTCCCCTTTATTGGATGGGCCAACTACTATTGTCATTTTTCTTTCTACAGACTTTTATTTTATTACACGAATGTGGGCATTTGAGTTTCTTTAAAACACGATTATTGAATAAAGTAATGGGACATTTGTTTGGCTTCCTATCGATGATTCCATATTATTCTTGGCAGCAAATGCATAATTTACATCATCGATGGACAGGTTGGAGAGATAAAGACCCTACCACTGAAACTACGGCAAATCCAAGTTCTTCTTCTACAAAAAATTTAATTGTAAATATAACTTGGCGATTATTTATTCCGGTGTTTTATATTAGTTATAAATTAAGTAATTATTGGAATTTGTTTAAAATTAAAAGATTTTTAAGCCCTAAAAAATACAATAAAGTTAAAATTCAAGCCATAATATATATCATCATATATATGCTTTTGAGTTACTTTTTTGGAGAGCTTATAGTCCATCTTTTTGTTCCTGCTTTCGCTATTAGTTTATTGTTGAAAGAATCGGTTATTATGACTCAACATTCCCATATTGAAATACCTGTTTCTAATAATAAAGAAGTGAAACCCATATCCTATTTAGACCAAGTTAAATACACAAGAAGTTTTTATATCAATACATGCTTTGCTAAGTATTTCTTGTTTAATTTTAATCTTCATGAGGCGCATCATGCACACCCAGCGATACCAGCTTATAAATTATCGAATGTTAATTTAGATATTTCAGAAAGGCCTAAATTTTTCTCTTGGTTGGTTAAAGCAAAAAAAATGAAAGGAGTAGATTATATATTTAAAACCTCTAAGCATACAGGAGAGATGTTTTAATTTAGTGTATTAATTGGTTTCTAGTTTTGCTTTATCCGTTTTTTCCTTGGTTAGATAGTTCATACCTTTCTGCTGTGAAACAAGACTTATACATCGATAATTATTATCATAGAATAAAACAAGCCTTATTAATTCTTTATTAAAATGCTTTGACAAAACAATATTAGAGGGAGCAAAAACAGAAAAGTTCAACAGAAACGTTGGGCTTTTTTTGTTCAAGACAGTTAGTTAATTTCTTCTTATCTTTATACTTACTATCCATAACAATGATTAAATTCTTCCGACATATACGCCGACAACTTCTAGTAGAAGGCAAAATGGGGAAGTACTTACAATATGCTATTGGTGAAATAGTACTGGTTGTAATTGGAATTTTAATTGCACTCCAAGTTAACAATTGGAATATAAAGAAGATTAATGAAAATTTAGAACAACAAATTCTTATAGAATTAAAGAAAGAATACAAAAGTAATTTGATTCAATTACAAGAAAAAAATCAGATTAGGGAAGGTTTAATAATGCGCTCTACAGAATGGTTAATTAAACAAATCGATAATCAAGTATTAGAAATTAATATTGATTCTTTAAATCATCATTTATCAAGGACACTTTTAGTTCCAACCTACGACCCAATAATAAGTGTAACAACAGAGTTAATTAATGCAGGCCAGCTAAAGCTAATACAAAATCAAGAACTAAAAACAAAACTTACGAAATGGCCAAGTGTTACAAACGATTTGGTGGGTGAAGAGATTCAATATGTAAAATTTATTTATGAAAATTATATGTTTTTCGTTTTAAAAAATTATAAAATGCGACCATTGGTAAGATTATTACAAAATGACAAGTCTGTATTAAACATTTTAAAGGTAGACCACTCTCATTTTAATTTGAATTATAAAAATAATAACGACGAAATAAATGAGCTCTTTGATAATAAGGATTTTGAAGATTATTTGTCGTTAATTATGGGGTTTTGTAATTTTTTGAATAATACAACAAATGTCCTTATTGAAAACAACAAGGAAATAATAAAGCTTATTGATGTAAAAATAAAGCATTAAGTGCTTTACTAAAATAGGTTTAAACATAAGTCAAACAGAAATGTTGGACTTTTTTTGTGTAATATCCTTTCATTATATGTATTCAAGTATGAAAATAAATCATAAAAATTACTCTAAAGTTGTACAGAAGAAAATTAGTTTAAAATGAATAAATTAAAGAGTAGTAGTTAGCTCCTTTTTTTAAGTAATCTATGTTGTCAATGTAGATAAATAGTGATTATTCTGAACATTAGTTAACTGATATCGCTCATTGCAAGTTGCTAGTGAAACAATTACATTTAGTAATAAATCAAATCATCTCATGAAACATCCATGACTAAACCTTTATACCCTGTGGAATGATTAAATGGATGCTGCATGTGATAAAAAAACAATAAATATAAACACATGAAAACTAATTGCTTTAATTCATTATTTTTTTGGATTATTGTATTGACGATTTCAATGAGTCATTCCCAAAACTTATTAACTAATGGCGACTTCAGTTTAACTAATAAAATTGTTTCCTTTGTTGATGGACCGCCTCCTGCAAATAAGTGGTCAACATGGCAAGCAGACAATGTAGACGCTAATGCAACTGTTATAAATCAAGAATTAAATTACCAGATTCTTAAGTCTGGAAATCAAGCATATGAAGTGCAGCTGATACAGGCAGGTTTCTCTCTGGTTGCTGGACACTCATATAAACTTTCATTTGATGTTAAAGCAGACTCAAACTGTACTTTTGGTATTTTTCTGGGGGAGAATAATGGAAACTGGACAAGTCTTATAGGAGTTAATAACTACAAGCAAAATGCTACTATTGAATGGAGAAATATTAGTATTGAATTTGATGTTTTTACCGTATTTCCATACCATAAATTAAGTTTTGAGTTAGGTATGTTAAATACAAGTATTTTTTTTGATAATGTAATATTAATTGACCTTGGTATTGAGAAACAAGCCGTTAGTTCAGAGCTAAATTCTTTCAATAAAATTTTAGGCATTCCAGGATTCAGACCTGAATCAAGGCTTGGTCAAGCATTTATAAATTCATACAAAGAGTCAAAATATATTATTTACCCAACTATTACTAGAACAATTGACACAATAACTTGGTCCACATCATTATCAAAACAGTTTGCTCAAAACTTGAAGATAGATGAAAATTTGAATATCAGCTTAAATGAAAGTTTGCTTAATCCAGGTGAATTAATGGGAAAAAATCAATATGAATTCTTTAGATATGATATGGTAAGGCTTGGGAATGAGATTAAGATGAAAAATGGAAAAATAGATTATTTTATAATTCCAGAAATTTTATTTGAACCAGAAAGAAACGGGACACTTTTTGTTTTTGGAATTCATGTTTTTATCCTTAACAATGAGGGTGAAAATGCATTTTCTTTCTTACTTAATTCTCATCACGAGCTTTTTACTGAGGCAAAATTATATGCTTATAACCCTAATGATAATGATTTGAAAGAATTAAAAAAAAGGAGCTTAGACGCAGCATTAATAGCTTTTAAACTAATGGTTAATAGAGAAAAATCAATAATAAATAAAAGTAGTGGCTAGATTATCAAATAGAATGGTTAAACAAATTAAAGTTTAACGTAACTCATTAATGGGTAATTAATTATATTTGGTTTATAGGTTATTTTTCAAATTCAACTACTTCTAAAAAGCCACTCACATATTTTTTTTGGAGCTATATGTCTATGCCTCCCGGTATTTGAATAGACTAAAAACATATGCTTTTAATATCGTAAAATGAAGCAAATTTCACTAATTCTTCATTAAATTGGTTCTACAAAACAATATTAGAGGGAGCAAAACAAAAAGTACTTACATTATGTAGGGACATTTTTATTTCTAATTACTTCATAATAATTTGAACAGTTAATGATTAATCTTATAAGTATATTATAAAGCTTTCAGTACATTTTTACCAGTCATGGCCATGGTAGTCAATACACCTGAAAACAAGGCCCCTCCAACACCTGCTGTTACAATATCTTGACCTGTAAGATAAAAGTTTTTAATGGGTGTTCTAGGTTTTAAAAAGGATTGTCTAAACCTGGATGGACCATGATCTAATCCATAAACTTCGCCATTTTTATAATTGGCAAAATGTTTGGTAGTTAATGGTGTTGAAAGTTCATAGCAATTTATTTTTCCTTCCACCTGTGGGAGTTGTTTGTAAAGTTCCTTTAATAAGCGTTGTGCGATGTCTTCTTTGAGCGTTTCATACGCATCTCCTCTTTTTTTCCAGGACGTCTCAGACCATTTTTCAAATGCTTCAAAGGGCATTAATGTAATGATATCAATGGAACTTTTATCAGGATAGCGGTTGGACCAGTCCGGATCTTTGGCTGATGGAAAAGAAAGATATACCATAGGAAATGGTTGAGATAAATCATTTAAATATCTGTTAACACAAGTGTCATGATCACCTTCTGCTGGATAAATCCAATAATTTGTTTTAGGAAGCTTAAGGTCTTTTGGAGAACCTTCTAAGCCAATATACAAGCTTACATGTGCTACTGATGGCTTAACTTTTTGTAACTGTTCTTTCAATTTATGCTTTATAACCGTTGTGGATGGTAATAATGAATTATAAGTAATCATTATTCCGGCATTACTCACAATGTTTTTGGCTCGAATTATTTTTCCATCTTTCATCTGCACACCAATAGCAGTATTTTTATCAATGATAATCTCTTCTACTTCTGCGCTTACCAGAATCGTTCCTCCTGAAGTCGCTATTACAGGATCTATGGTTTTAACAATCTGAGAAGAACCTCCAATAGGAAAATTTCCTCCATCAAAATAATGTCTGGCCACAGAGGCATGCATGGAGAAGCTACTTTGTTTAGGGGGGAGTCCATAATCACCATATTGACCAGAGAGGACTTTTATCAAGGTTTCATTTTTGGTTAAAGAACGAAGTACTTCATCGGTTGTTTTATCTGAGAATTTATAAAATGGCTTTTTTAGAAACTTACCAAATAATGTATTTAATAAAGGAGATATGGCCTTGCTGATATAATAGTTCTTACTTGTTTTTACAGCCTTAAACACTAAATTGATGTATGTATTGATGGCCTGCGCTTCTTCGGGGAAGTAGGAAATCATTTGTTTTTTGAAGTTTTTAACCCCTTTTACAAAATCGAAGTGTTGATCGCCAATAACGATACGGTCATATACGTCACCAATGTCAGCCCACTTTAGTTCATGGTCTGTTACATAATCAAACAGTTTTCTTAAAATACTATTTTCCCGTTGTACTTCACCTATATAATGGATGCCTACATCCCATTCATAGCCTTTACGTTTAAAAACATGCGTAAAACCACCTGGCGTATAATGTCGCTCCAACACCAAAACCTTTTGACCTTGTTTTGATAGGATAGCAGCTGTTGCAAGACCTCCCATTCCTGATCCTATTATGATAGTGTCGTAAAATACCTGTAACTGTGGTCGTTGTTTGTAGGACTGAATCATTTGGTTTACTTAGTTAACTAAAATACAAAATAGGATTAACTTTTTTTTAAATAAAAAAATTAAAGATAACTACATTTTAAGTTTGTTGTATGAATCCAATCGGTAGCAGAATTAGTTAAAACCACTTATGAAAACCGAGTGGTGGTTTTATGTATATTTAAACAACCAACTGTCTTCACTTTCATTTTACTTGATTTATGACATAAACTTAATAAAAGGAGGCAAATAATCTTACTTTTAGTATTTACAATGGGTGTCTTTTTTAACTTGTCAGCCTAAGTTATGAATAACACTGAAGATAAGACGCCACAACAACGCTATGACTTCCACAGAAGTAAAAAGAAAGCAAATAACACGGCCGCATGGATAACTTTAGGTGGAGGAGTAGCTATGATTTTTGGAGGTATTGGTATTAATTTGAGTGGAGGAATATTGGATGATGACACAACAAATAATAGCAAGGGACTTTGGTTATCATATCTAGGTGCTGCAACGACTTTAACAAGTATCCCTTTGTTTATATCTGCAGGAAAACATAAAAAAAAGGCAAAAATTCAATTACAAAACGGAGTGGTTGGCTTTAATAATGAGATAAAATATTCAGGAGTTTCAATAGTTTTTTCTTTTTAAAGAATACATGATAAAATAGAGAAACGAAAGAAACATATCCTAAAAATCTAGGACTTTTCTTTGGTTTAGATAGCTCTTATTAATCGTTTAAGGCCAATTTTAATCCTTCTATTAATTGATCGATATCTTCCATACTTGTATAATGAACAAAAGATATTCTTAAAACGCCTGGCTCTAGTGGTATATCCATATCTATTAAAGGGCGAACCGCATAAAAATTACCCATACCTAACATTAATTTATGGTTTGTTAAAGAAGCATAAACTTTTTTCAAGTCTTTTTTTAGAGGAATAATAGATACTATTGGTAATCGATTGTCTATATTATTTGGTCCTATTATTTTAATATCTGTTCTGGATTTTAAAAAATGAAGCAACGTGTCTAACAGCATGTTTTCATGTTGTCTAAACAAGTTATTTAAAGCTAAATTTCTTTGTGCTGGTTCGATGATTTCATTAAAGTGATGATTATAAACCAAATCAAAATAATCAAGAATTCCACTTGCTGAAGCAATCTGTGCATGATCTGGGCCAGCGGGTGTTAACATGCTTCTTGTGATACCTTCTTTAAAATAATGAGACTGATTGTCCATTTTTAAGATCAATTCTTTTTTTACATACATCAACCCTAAATGAGGGCCAAAAGTTTTATATAAAGAATACAAGTAAATATCGGCTTCTAAATCTTTTAAATCTGGAAACCCATGTGGTGCATAACCAACACCATCTACTACAGATAAAGCATTATGTTTATGAGCTAATTCACTGATTTCTTTAACAGGATTAATGTGCCCTATCACATTAGAGCAATGCGGGAAAGCGACCATTTTAGTCTGCTTAGAAAACAACAATTCTAATTTTTTTAAGTCTAATAATCCTGAATCTGCGTCAACATGCCATTCGATAATTTTTATTCCTTGTTTCGCTAACCGTCTCCAGGCTCCTGCATTCGCCTCATGGTCCTGACAAGACACAATAATTTCGTCTCCATCATCCCACATATTTCTCATGGCATTGGCTAGCACGTATATGTTTTGAGTCGTTGATGGACCAAAATGAACTTCCGATTCATCTACGTTTAGGTAGTCTGCCATTCTTTTATATGATGCCTCCATGAGTTCTCCAGCAAGTAAAGATGCGGGATAAGGGTAGTTAATCTGTACCTTGTTTTTCATATAAAAGTCAGTTAACCTATGAATAAATTGTTTACAAGGATAAGAACCACCGGCATTTTCGAAAAACGCCCAACCGTTAAGTGTTGGTTCTGAAAAAGCTGGAAATTGGGATCTTACAAATTCTAAATCAAGTTTCATAAATAAAGTAAAGGTATCAAAGATTTAAAAAACGAATTAAATCAATATTAAACATTATGTCGGTATTAGTTTTAGTTGATGAGATGCTTAAAGATAAGATTTCTAACAGCTTTTTTAATCTATTTTATAAATTAAACCTATTGACTTAAAAATTTCTTATCTTACATATTACTAAAATTTCTTCTAATAATGGAGTTTTTATTTGCAAAAGCAGCAATAGCAATTCTTATAAGTATCACCTTATTATGGATTTTAAGTGTTTACTTAAAAGACGCTAGTATTGTCGATATTTTTTGGGGATTAGGCTTTGTTATTGTTAACGGGATTTACTTTTATTACTCCGAAGACACTTATTTACGACATATCATTATTTTTTTTTTAGTGACGATTTGGGGTTTAAGACTTTCACTATATCTTGCATATAGAAATATAGGAAAGGGAGAAGATTTTAGGTATCAGGAATTTAGAAAACATTATGGCGCGCATCGATATTGGTGGGTTAGTTTTTTTCAAGTATTTCTTTTACAAGGGTTTTTAATTTTGATTGTGTCTTTACCATTATTCGGAGTTAATTTTTATAGCAAATCAAATGAGTTAGTATGGTTAGATTATTTTGCAATAGTGATTTGGGTCATCGGGTTTGTTTTTGAAACCGTTGGCGATCTTCAATTAACTAAATTTAAAAGCAACCCGAATAATAAAGGAAAGGTTTTAGACAAAGGGCTTTGGAAATATACAAGACATCCAAATTACTTTGGAGATGCTGTAATTTGGTGGTCCTACGCCTTGTTTTCTATAGCTTCTGGTGGTTATTGGTGCATATTGGGATCGCTATTTATGACGTTTTTAATTGTAAAAGTATC
Organism: Yeosuana sp.; assembly: GCF_057126245.1. NCBI lineage: Bacteria > Pseudomonadati > Bacteroidota > Flavobacteriia > Flavobacteriales > Flavobacteriaceae > Yeosuana > Yeosuana sp. Next base: position 17,311 of record NZ_DBNGMQ010000064.1, read on the forward strand.
GGGTGTGGCCCTTTTAGAAGGCACGTTAAAAGATAAAAAACCAGAATATCGAGATTATATTAGAAAGACGAATGCATTTTTCCCTTGGCGACCAAAAAAATAGATGATGTTAAGTTATTTAAAAGATAATATTTGGTTTGTACTCTTTATTTTGTGGGGCCTTCCTCTTTCTCATTACAGAAGTAAATTTAGAAAAATTGTTTACCAAACAGAAAGTTGGATAATCAATATAAAACCCGTATTTCTTAAAGAAATTAAGGCGTTGTTTGGTAATATGTATCCTGATAATCCAGATTATAAAAAACTGAGAAACTTCTACCTATTCTATTTAAGCATTTATTTTGTTTTATTTCTGCTGTATTTAAAATTTAGTAAAACTTAGAATTCCTTTATAAACAATGGATAGGTAATGATTTTTTATAATATTTAAAATAATTAATATGACGTACAATAGCTTGATAATAATAGTAGGTATTATTTTATTTGGATGTATTCTATGGAATCTTTATGTAAGTATCCAAATAGTAACGTATTTAAATGAAAATAATATTGAGTCAAAAATTGCGCACCAGAGGGGTAGAATATTTAAGTTTCTACCATTATATAAAAAAATTTCCTTTGAAAAAACTGGGAAAGTAGGTAAATTATATAACTCTTTTATACTTTCATTTGTGTTATATATAATATTCTTATTAATAGGAATATTATTGGTTGCCTTTTAAAATGTGATTCTCATTTTAGAAAAGAAGCTAATTCTTTATTGAATTTTCGGCCATGTTTACCAATTGCCAATATGGTGGTAAATACCCGTTTTCTTCTTTAAAAACAGCAACTTTCGATGCTGTTCTTAGTTTACATTTCTGAAATTTATCTACAAAATCATTATTCTTTAATGCCATAGTAGCACTCATGCCATTTGGAATAATTCCATCATATCCTAGCATATTTGAGACTAAAGAATATAACTTAATAACTCTTGCTAGCGGCAATGACCAAAATTTGTAATCAAGTTTTTCTCCAGCATTAGCTTGACCTATTAAGGCGTCCATAACCGCATTATCTAAATGGTCATTAAAAAGAATGTCCTTGTTTCTCCATTCAGCTACTACACTAAACATAGGGTCGTATTCAAGGTCTGAAGGCATTTGAGTTACAAAATTTTCTACACCAAATGTATTTAACCAACTTATAATGCCATCCGAAGAGATGGTCGATTTAAATTCCCATAAATTAATTCCAAACTGTTTATATGCATAAGATCCTACTTCTGAACAAAACATGGCTGAAGAATCATAATAGTCCATTTTAAAATCATAAGGAATATGTCTGTTTTGAGACTCGTTAAAAATATAAGTTGATGCTTCATAGGGAAGCATAGGGTTTGCTTTTAATTTGGGTAAATCTGCTCGAGGTCGCATCACCATAAACCTTAATTTTTCATCTTTTAAATAATCATCAAGCGTTGCTATCGCAACTCCCTTTTCTATATGAGCTTCTACAAAATAAGGGGTGTTTGTTTTTTTGTCAACATGTATTAAAGCAACATGAGAAAAATTACCTGGATAATCATTTCCTCTTGATATAAATGCAGAAACTTCAGCGCCTCCACGGCTAACAAGTAAATCACCGCTATGTACTTTTATACCTAATACCATTGCTGATGGCGTATTAGATTTTTCTTCGGTTACAAACATAGTAGAGACAAAGTCGTCATCACTTGATTGTAATAAGATTTCTTCGGCCGCTGCTCTCATGCCATAAAGCAACCGATAGGATGTTTTTCTGGCACTTAAACTACTCATATCCCAAAAATAGGAATCTGATTTTATTTTTTTTCTTACGCTATTATAATATCTAATATACCAATCAGATTTATTTTCCTGAGCACTAATTAGTGGCGAAATTTTAAAAAATCTGTCTTCGATTAATTGGTATAAACTGTCTTCTGGGTTAGTTTTTTTAAGTTCCAAAGCGATAAGTAACTCATCCAAAACAAATTCCTTTTCTTTTATTAAGGAGTCTAAAGTCTTTGGAGGTATTTTTTTTGATTCTTTAAATGAACCTTCTAAATGTTTCCATAACGCATCTTGATTCCAAATAAATGGAATTTCTGAAGCTTTTAGTAGTTTTTGGTTTTTTTCAGGCAGCGGAATTAACAGTAATAAGTACAATCCAACAATGATTTTTAAAAACAAAAAAAAGTTTTTCATAGTACTTAATAGATTTTTTGTCTATTCTGAAATTGAATTCAAATATAATAACTTCTAAAGGTAAGTCTTTTATTGTTCACAATATTTTCATATTTGAAAAGTGTAAATGATATTATTATTAGTAATTTGCATTATATTTTTCCCAAAATACTAATGAAATATTTATTTTTTACAATCATAGCATTTGGTCCTTTTTGTAATAGTGTAAATGCTCAGAATTTTCAGCAAATTCAAGCGGTTGCCGGTTTAAGCGTTTTAGAGGAAACCAATGGTGTTGCAGTTGCCGATTACGACGGGGATTTAGATTTAGATCTCTTTGTTGTCGCTGCAGGAAAAGACGAAAATGGCATAGAAAAAACGCATAGTAAATTATTTAGAAATGATAATAATGGTTCATTTACCGATGTTACCAACGAATCTGGATTAATAAATTTATTTCCATTTGAAGATTATAGCTTTGCGAGTCCAGCATTAGAAGGTGTAAAATATGGTGTGTCATGGGGTGATTATGACAATGACGGATTTCCAGATTTGTTTTTTACACATCAGTTTAAAGTACAACTCTTTCATAATAACGGGAATGGAAGCTTTACCGAAAAAACAACCGAAGCAGGATTTATAAAAAACAACAATTGTTGGAATACATGCGCAACTTGGTTCGATTTTAATAAAGACGGATTTCTGGATATTTATATTGGCGATTGGGGTGAATGTGACTACAACAGTTTTTATATCAATAATGGTGATGGAACTTTTAGAAACGAATCACTTACCTTTGCCAGCTCAGAAAAAAATAGACGATCGTACTTAGCATTCCCTTTCGATTTTAATCAAGATAGCTGGTTCGATATTTATATTTCTAACGATAGCGATGTGCCTAACGAACTTTTAATAAATATCAACGGTACAAGTAGTTTTGAAGATGCGGCTAGCTATGGTTTAGATCATGCAAGAAACGATATGGGCATTGCTGTTAGCGATTATAACAACGATGGTAATTTTGATTTCTTTGTCACTAATATTATGGAAAATGTATTCCTAAAAAACAATGGCAACAATATATTTACAGATATCGCTGCAGAAAAAAATCTGCGAGATACTGGTTGGGCTTGGGATAATATTTTTGCCGATTTTGATTTAGACGGCGATGAAGATTTATTCATAGTTAATGGATTTAAATTAACAGGACCTCAAAATAATTTTTATTTCAAAAACTTATTGAATGAAGGACAGGATGCGTTTGAAGATATTTCAGCAGAAATAGGTTTAAACGATACCTCAATTGGCGTTAGCGCTTGTCCTTTTGATTATGATAACGATGGCGATTTAGATTTGTTCGTCTCTAATTTTGATAGAGCATCCTATTTATACAACAACCAAACTATTGAAGCTAATCAAACTAACAATGCAAACTGGTTTAAAATAGCCTTACAAGGCACAACCTCTAATCGTGATGCTATTGGTACGACGATTTCGGTTGAAACAGATATGGGAACGTTCCATCGATACTATACAGGAATCGGGTTTTTATCACAGAGTTTACAAGCGGTTCATGTAGGTTTAGGGAATGCAACAACCATTAACGATATCACTATTAAATGGCCTTCAGGACTTATTGAAACGTATCAAAACCTAGATATTAACACCTATATAAAAGCTACAGAAGCAAATGGATTTGAAGTACTTAACGTGCAGCCAAGTAATTATATTTATGGTTGTACAGACCCAGAATCTTGTAATTACAATCCGTTAGCTACAAAGAATGACGATAGCTGTGAGTATTTGTCGTCGACAGACATTATGGGCGTAACGGAATCTGGTTTTAATAATACGGATGCATATACGTATAACCTTCCTGCAAATTATCAAATTACCTGGACGGTTTTAGGTGGTCATATCGTTGAAGGTCAAGGCACGAATACAATAAGCATAACATGGGGAGAAGAAGCCGTTGGCGTTATTACAGCGCAAGTTTCTAACGGAAGTTGTGTTAGCACCAAGTCCGAGCTCAATGTAGCACTCGATATTAATAACGTTTCAGAAAATATTTCAATCGCCAGAATCTGGAATGAAGCGCTTTTAGAAGCCATTCGTAGAGATTTTGCAAGACCAACAGTACATGCCCGCAATTTATTTCATACATCTGTTGCCTTGTATGATAGCTGGGCGATTTACAATAGCAATGCACAACCATATTTTATTGGAAATACGGTTCATAACTTCACGAGCACTTTAAAAGCATTTACGCCTTTAGAACCCTCCGACGTTTCCAAAAAAAAGGCGATGAGTTATGCCGCTTACAGACTTTTAATGTATCGTTTTAAAAACTCTCCCGGAGCCGAAAAAAGTATGGCAAGATTCAATTTAATTATGAATCAGTTGGGGTTTGATACGTCTTTTACATCTACCGATTATGAATCTGGGAACGCTGCTGCCTTAGGAAATTTTATAGGGGAAACCCTTATTAATTACGGAAAAACCGATGGTTCAAATGAAGCTACCGATTATGATAATACGTTTTACGAACCTATAAATCCACCTCTAAATTTAAGTATCTCTGGCGAAGCCACTGGCTTATTAAATCCAAACCATTGGCAACCTTTATCTTTTAATACGTTTATTGATCAAAGCGGAAACTTAATTCCGGGAGCAACGCCAAGTTTTCTGGGACCGGAATGGGGCAGTGTGCTACCATTTGCGTTATCTGAAGCAGAAAGTGAACTATTTCAAAGAGGTGGAAATACCTATCACGTCTATCACAATCCCAGAACGCCACCTCAATTAGATCTTACAACGGAAACAGTGTCTAGCAATGAATATAAATGGAATTTTTCATTAGTTTCCATTTGGAGTTCTCATTTAGATCCTTCAGATGGTGTTTTATGGGATATTTCACCCACTTCCATTGGAAATATTGATATACAAAACATTCCAGAATCATTTTCAGAATTCCCTGATTTTTATAACCTAATTGAAGGTGGCGATATTAGTAAAGGTCATGCTTTAAATCCTTCAACAGGACAACCTTATGTGTCTCAAATAGTTCCAAGAGGAGATTATGGGCGAGTACTTGCCGAGTTTTGGGCTGATGGTCCAGATTCTGAAACACCACCAGGACATTGGTTTACCATTCTTAACTATGTTAGCGATCATCCGTTGTTAGAAAAACGATTTAATGGTCAGGGTGAAATTTTAAGTTCGCTAGAATGGGATGTAAAATCATATTTTATATTAGCAGGAGCCATGCATGATGCAGCCATATCGGCTTGGGGCATTAAAGGCTGGCACGATTATATTAGACCTATTTCAGCCATTCGCTATATGAGTGAATTAGGACAAAGTAGCAACCCTAATTTAGATAATTATCATGTTGGGGGCATCCCGTTAGTTGATGGTTTTATTGAAACAGTTGAAGTTGGCGACCCGTTAAGCGGTCTCAATAATGAACACGTTGGAAAGATTAAAGTGTATGCTTGGAAAGGGCACGATTTTATTACAAATGCTGAAACCGATGTGGCTGGTGTAGGCTGGATTTTAGCTGAAAACTGGTGGCCATATCAAAGACCATCCTTTGTAACACCACCTTTTGCAGGCTTTGTTTCGGGGCATTCTACATTTTCACGTGCAGCGGCTGAAGTAATGACGCTCATTACAGGAAACGAATTTTTTCCAGGTGGAATGGGTGAGTTTGTTGCCAAAAAGAATGATTTTTTAGTATTTGAAAAGGGCCCATCGGTGGATGTGATTTTACAATGGGCAACCTATAGAGATGCTTCAGACCAAACCAGTTTGTCACGTATTTGGGGTGGTATTCATCCACCGGCAGACGATCTTCCAGGAAGATTAATTGGTGAAAAAGTTGGTATTGAAGCCTATAATTTTGCGGTACCTTATTTTAGTTCAGACATTCCTCCTATAGAAAATTCAAAAGATATTATCATATATCCTAATCCAACAGTTAATAATGAGGTTTTTATAGCCAATACAAGCCTAACCGATAGCTTTACATTATTCGATTTAAGTGGTAAAACCATAAGAATAGAATCAACCCATTTTGACGAAAATAAAACAACAACACGGATAAATTTACCAAAAGCTATCGCCAAAGGGATTTATGTACTTAAAGTAAATGAGCAATCTAAATTAGTATTTGTAAAAGATTAGATTAAGCAAATCTTTCTGGTGAAAGTTCCGATAAATCGAATGATGTTTTTTTATTGCTCACAGTTTCAGTAATAAGTTTTCCCGTAATAGGCCCTAAGCTCCAACCCATCATGGCATGACCAGAAGCTACGGTCAAATTATCATATTGGCTTGTTTTGCCTATAAATGGCAATCCGTCTGGTGACACAGGTCGTAATGCCGACGTGGCTTTTTGCTTTTCTCCTTCAGTAATTTCAACATCGTTGTAATAGGTTTTTGCGGCATTTGCCAAAGCATCAACCCGTTTTTTTCTAACAATCGTATTATTTCCAGAGAACTCCATGGTACCTGCAAAGCGTGTAAATGTATCCATAGGTGTAACAGCTGATTTAGCTTCCACTAAAATGGCAGGAATTGTTATTCCTGTCGGTCTGTGTACATCCATACTATAGCCTTTCCCACCTTGTATAGGGATTTTCAATTGTAATAAAGACGCCAAATGAGACGTCCAGCTTCCGCTAGCCAACACGAAATCATCAGCTTCAAATATATTATTATGCGTTTTTACTGCTACTATTTGTCTGTTTTTTACAGTGAAATCGGTTACTTCTTGATTTGTTTGAAAATTAACACCATTGTTTTTAAGCCAGGTTTTTATCGATACCATGAAATGATTTGGAGTGGTATGTGAATCGCACAAATAATGAACCGCTCCAATTACATGATTAGAAAAAATAGGCTGAATGTTATCTAATTCTGTTCTGTTAAGTAAGCATACCTCTAGTCCTTCCTTAACCGCTCGCCGTGCAACATGATGTTCTTCTTCCTCAGTTTTTGAATTAGTGAAAGCCATTAAAATTCCTTTCTTTTCGTAGTGAAACTGAAAATCTAAAGACGCTAGTAGATCCTCATAAAGCTTCTGACTTTTAACATTGAGTTCTTTTAAAATAGGTATTGATTTTTCGACATTGGCTTTTGTTGCCGATTTTTTAAACTGTAAACCCCATTTTAAAAAATCAAGATCTAGTCTCGGTTTGATATAAAACGGACTAGAACTATTCAACATCCATTTCAAGCCTTTCGTTATAATACCTGGTGATGCCAAGGGAATAAAATGGCTTGGTGTTAAATAACCAGCGTTTATAAATGAAGCACCCGTAGAGATATCACTTTTATCTAAAACGGTTACAGAATAGCCTTCTTTTACTAAGTAATATGCGCTACATAAACCAGAAATACCGCCACCAATAATCACTATTTTTTTCATATAAACCTTTGTTAATTTTATAAAACTTGAAATCCATGTGCATAAGGATCATCATCATCAATAATAATATTATTATAACCTGTTACTTGTGCCCATCCTTTTATACTTGGTATAATAGCTTTTTTATCGGCCAATGTTGTTTCTTCTTCAACCTTGCCTATAAATTTACTGCCAATATAACTTTCGTGAATAAAATCGGCTCCTTTTTTTAAAAGGCCTTTGGCATATAATTGTGCCATACGCGCAGAAGTTCCTGTACCGCAAGGTGAACGATCTATGGCCTTATCACCATAAAATACAGCGTTTCTTCCAGACGATGTTGGGTCGATTGAGTTGCCCGTCCAAAGCATATGGCTTACATCTCTAATCGCACTATTTTCAGGATGAATAAACATGTTTGGGTATTTAATATTGACACGTTCTCTCACTACTTGAGAGTATTGAATGATTTTATTAGCCGTTAAATCTTGAATACCACTAAAGTTTTTTTGAGGGTCGACAATGGCATAAAAGTTTCCGCCATAAGCAACATCAAAAGAAAGTGTTCCTAACTCTGGGCAGTCAATTGTTAAGTTTTCTGCAGCTAAATATGATTTGACATTGACTAACTTCACCCAATTTACTTTTTTCCTTCTTTGTTGATATTCAATTTGAACCAAACCAGCGGGCGCTTCCATTTTAATCTTTCCAGGTGTTTTAGGGGTAATTAAGCCTTCTTCAATAGCAATAGTAATCGTACCAATAGCGCCATGACCGCACATGGGCAGGCAACCAGAGGTTTCTATAAACAAAATGGAAAAATCATTTTCAGGATTATCAGGTGGAAATAACATACTACCACTCATCATATCATGACCACGGGGTTCAAACATTAATCCTTTTCGAATCCAGTCATATTCATTTAGGAAATGTTCACGTTTTTCAATGATTGTTTTACCAATAAGATTGGGACTTCCACCAACGATCACTCTCACGGGATTACCACATGTGTGGGCATCTACACAAAAAAAGCTTTTCCTTGCCATTTCTTAATTTAAGACTCCTTAATTTTTTAATGCTTCTGGTAATAATTCGTTCGGAAATGATTGATATGAAACGGGTCGTACCCATCTTTTTATGGAATGAATGCCAACAGCCGAAAAACGAGAATCTGTCGACGCTGGGTAAGGACCCCCGTGTTGCATAGAGGGACAAACCTCTACGCCGGTTGGAACACCGTTAAAAATAATTCTACCCACACGATTTTCTAAGGCATCTATTATCTTTTGAAGGGTTGAATAGTCCTCTTTTTCGGCAATGATGGTGCCTGTTAATTGCCCTTCTAATCCATCTATAATTTTGATTAATTCTGCTTCATCTTTGGCTGTAACGACCATTGAAAAAGGGCCAAAAACTTCTTGATGTAATTTTGGATTGGCTAAAAAATCTGATCCAGAAACAGTAACGACTTGCGAAGCTGCATAATTATCTTTGATGTCTGTTTGAATTTTTACAACACTATTTACACCGCTTTGCGATGTTATGCTTGCTCTCATGGTATCAAAATTATGTTTGATATTTGG